>PLSX01000147.1 GCA_003165315.1 Acidobacteriota bacterium | reverse complement strand
GCAGAACGAGTTAGAGCAAATCCAACAGTTTGTACTCTTGTACCCCGCCCAGGGCGCGGGTCCTTATCGCTCCGCCACCATGGTTTCCACCCAGTACCTCATCCAAATAGGCCTGGCCGAATCCCTGGGCTTGCAACAATTCGGTAGTACGCCACGTGGGTAATACATCCCTCTCATGCTAACTCCATGAGAATTCAACCGCTTCCTCCTCTTTTTAGCACTTTCGCAGTAAACTACCGCTAGCCGCGCTGACGGCTCGTCTCAACCGACGACTATCCTCCCAACCTATTAAGTTGAGGAAGAGCTCCGCAACGAGCTATTGGGTGTTGAGAAGATTTTGGGGAAGGAAGGGATTTGCCGCAGAAAAGTACAGAGGAGGACTTGCGTCCCCCTCTGCGGTAAAGGGCTTTAGTAATTGATCTTAAGCCCGAATTGGATTTCACGAGGCGTATTCGATTGGTTGACGATCGCGCCAAGGCCAGGGTATTGGTCATTGAGCGAAGACCCGTACATGTCGCCGCCTGTACCCCAACCCAGGACTGTGCGGTTGAAGATATTCAGGAAGTCAGCACGGAATTCAACGTTAATGCGCTCAGTGACCTGTGTTTTCTTGATCACAGAGATGTCTTCGTCAAAGTATGGAGGACGCCGTAGAGAGCCACCCATCAGCGGTGGGGCGTCTCCAAAGTAGGACTGATAGCCCAATCCTGGCGAAACCAGGGGATTGGGTGTCAGTTGTACCGCGGCAGGATTCAGCATGTTTGTGTGGCTGAGCCCATCATGGGTATTAGGGACTGCCGGGTTTCGCAACGGAACGCCGGGAAGAACGTTAAAGCGGCAATCGAAACCACCGCCGTTGTCACCGTTGCCTTCATAACCCTGCGTGGTGCAGCCCTGGGTGTAGATTTGCGGAGGACCACTCTGGTAATTTTGGATCCCCGCCACTTTCCACCCACCGATGATCTTGCCCGCAACTCCACCCGTTGACGCGAATTTCTTCCCGGGTCCGAATGGCAATTCGTAGCTGTAGGTAATCACGAGGTTTTGCGGGTAATCGTTAAGGCTCAGGCCTCGTTGCGCCCGGGCATTGTAGCTGTTCTGGTCGTAGCCTGAAAACTCATCGAATTCGGAAGCCGCATCAGTGAGTGTCTTGGACCAGGTGTAAGAAACGAGAAGGGTCAATCCGTTGGACATGCGCTTGTCCAAGTCGACCTTTAAGGAGTTGTAATCGGATGTTCCATCCCCTTCAGACAACCGCCGTAAGGAGGTGTATTGGGGGAAGGGACGAAGTGCCTGCCCTAGTTGAGCACCAGGCAGAAGGGCGTTAAACCCTGCGAATGGGGCATGCCAGCCCGTCGCGGGGTCGATCGGCATTTTGGTTACAACCGGAAGGTTCTGGTTGCCAATGGCAGCCGCATACTGGGCTGCGGTCTGACCACCATCGCCAGGTTTCACCGAAATGAACGTGGGTTCAAACGGCTCCAGGAACGCAGGCAATACATTACCTGCGCCGTCAGTAGTCGTCAGGGACATGTCCCATGGCGGCATTTCGTTGTTCACATCAATGCGGCTCTGCAGATGGGTTCCAGTATTTCCAACATAGGCAACTTTCAAGAGCATGTTGCTGGGTAATTGCCTTTCAATCTGGAACACTCTTTGTTGCATGTAGGGAGAGTGCCCGTCCTGCGGGTCAAGCCGTTGGACATAGCCGCCCATCCCATAGTTGGCACTGAGATTGAGAGCGTGCGGGAGCGAAGCATAGGGCCAGCCGCCACCCATGGTCCAGGTAGGCGTCAGATCGTTGTCAAAGCTCTGCAACGATTGCACTACGTTGTAACCTTGGAGGAGTTCGCTAGCCCTGGTTCCGCCAAAAGCGCCAGGCGTCATGAGGATGCCATAGCTGGCCCGGATGACAGTCTTGTTGTTGACCTGGTAAGCCAGACCGATGCGCGGAGTGAAATCGAACTTTTGCGCAAAGGCGCCGGCGCGAGCACCGGGGTTGGCAAATTGCACCGCACCCAGGATTCCGCCCGCATAGGGGTTGGTAATGGCGGGTGACATCCACCCCATGTGATTGTGGACTTCCACGGAGGGTTCATACCGATCCCAACGGAGACCGATGTTGGCAGTCAGTTTACTGGAGACTTTCCAGTCGTCTTGAGCGTACGCCCCCCAATATCCACCGCGGGCGCCATCAACCGGGGCAAAATAGAGAGAGGTCTGTCCATTGTCCATTTGCCCTAAGAGGAAACTTGCGAACCCGCTTCCGGCGCCGGCTGCGGCGCCATAGTTCGGATCCAGCGGATTGGCCGTGAAGTTGTTGGAGGTGAACAAATAGCCGCTGGCACGGCCCGTACCGTAGGAATTGTCCTCTTCCTTCAGGTATTCCATGCCGAACTTCATTGAGTGCTTGCCGTGGATCCAGCTCAACGACTCGTTAACGTCTGAGTTGTTGAAGATGCTGGCACTGGGGTTTCCGCCGGCGCCGCCGAACTGGCCGGTGCCGTCAAAACCGTTGATGATTGGCATGGCGCCGTCACTCAGCGGCACGCCGTTGTATCCAAGCTTGGCGGGCCAACCACCGGCAATCTGGTCAAAGGGTGGACTACCAGTATTCCAGCGGTTCCAACCAATCGTAACGTGGTTTTCAATGTTGGGGGTGATCAGGAAGTCATCGCTGAGCCGGGCCACAGGAAGCGTGTACTGGCCGGGAGCGGTTTCACTGAGAGGCCCAGCGAACGGGCTGGCTGCGGCCGCAAGAACTTCTTTGGAATAGGTGAATGACCCCGTGAGGGTGTTCTTTGTGGAAAGCTGATAGTTCAACTTGCCGCCGCCCTCGTCCTGCTGAGTACCAGCCACTCCCTGCACAAGGTAATTGTTGTACTGGAGGTTGGCATTGGGACCGGAAGGGGCGGGGAGGTACGAGGCGATATTTTTCGCCACCGTGTCAAAGGGGATGTTAATAACGTTGCCGGGGAATGCCGTCCTCGCAGCCAATTCACCATTGTTGGAGTAAGGATTGTAGATGGTAACAGGCACCCCAGTCGTCGTCTCGAAAGCGCTAAAGTCGCCTTGCCGGAAGGATTGCTCGGGGACGGTCGTCAAGGAGTTGCTTGCCGCCGTGTGGATGCGGAAACCGTCATACCAAGCATAAAAGAACAGCTTGTTCTTTAAGATGGGGCCGCCCACGGTGCCGCCAAATTCGTTTTGATGAAGCGGGGGCACGCTGGAGTTAAAGAATCCCCGCGCGTCCAGAGCGTTGTTGCGGAAGTAATCATAAGCTGTGCCGTGAAGCTGGTTGGTTCCAGACTTCAGAGTGAAGGCGGTAATTCCGCCGCCGGTATGGCCCAGTTCGGCGGGCATGCCGACCGTGGACAGCTTGAATTCCTGAACGGCGTCCTGGGGGAATCCGATGACGCGAAAGTCCGCGTGAACGTCTTCACCGGTGGTCAGGATCGATCCATCCACGTGGAATTCGGCCGAGGCCGAGGGGGCGCCTGCCACAGTAGTGGATAGAGAGCGGTCGTTAAAACCACCGCCACCACCGAATGAGGCTCCGCGACTCGATACGCTCGAATCCAAAACCATGAAGAATCCAGGATTGCGCATTTCACCATCCGAGACCAATGGCAAATCCTGAACCAGTGTGGCCGTAGCCGTGGTCCCCAGTGAGGTCGTCTCCGCTTCAAGCTGTGGCGCCTCGCTGGTGACTTGCACCGTTTCAGTAACATTTCCCACTTGGAGAACAACGTCTATTCCAAGGGTTTGTCCGGTGGTGAGTGAGATCCCCTGCTGCGAGTACTTTTTGAAGCCGGGGTGCTCAACAGTGATGGAGTAAACTCCGATTTGCACGTTGGTGAAGGTGTAGTTTCCATCCGTGTTGCTTGTAGCCTTGGTGGAAATATTGGTGCCGGCGGACGTGATAGTCACGGCTGCGCCTGCCACCCTGGCTCCGGATGAATCGTTTACAGTTCCGGTAATGGTGCCGCGATCGGATTGGGCAAATAGAGAACCCATGCCGATGACGAGCGCCATCACCGAAAGGACGGCGATACGCCGGGTCAAATTAACCATGCTGCTCCTCCATCGATGGATTTGACCCTAAAACCTTAGACGCTAGTGATGCAAAATGGAAAGGGCCCGGAATCTTACCCGAGGCTGGCCTGCTGATTAGCGAGAGTCACAGACAATCCTCCAGCTTTTCGAAGTCGTGCGGTGTTATATCGAAAGGGCTGAAGATAGACTATCCCTAAACAGAAAGCGAAGGGAAAATAACATGAATCAATTACGTCGTCAAGTCTATTTGTCGTTGTAGTTGATATTTTTTTTGCTTTACCCGGCAAAACAACTGCGTGAATGTCTCCGAACAGGTGTAGATTCGGGCAAAATTACCGAAATCCTCCCATTCTCGATCGGGAAATATAGGACCGTCCGTTCCGAGCCGCATCTACCCCACGAAAATTTCCCCTGATTAAATCCTCCTATTTTTCGCCTGGCACGCCGAAGTGTCGGCCAATGAGTCATTTTGTGGGCGGAGGCTTTGAAGAAATCCACGTGCAATCTTGCAACCCGCATTTACCAGAAGCTTGGTGCGTGGTTTTGAAGGGTGGCACAGATTTGTAACGACTGGGGGAAAGCTACCATCGGGCGTGCCAAAGGTGGACACGGTGAACTGCCTCTGTTTTCAGAAAATCAAACGGGGAGGGTAGAGCCGAAGGAGATGCGGAATGTTATTGCCGGCTCCTGGACGGGCGGGTAGAATCTTGACCTGGGTAGTGCGGCCCTTTCCTAATCCTTAGGATACTTGGGAAGGGAAATCGGTATTCCATGTCTGCAATAAACCTTGATATTGAATTCAGAGCTTAAGGATGCCGATATCCCGCTTTATGCTGGCGTGGGGTATGATGGTGCAAGAGCTTGGAGCACCTGCGCATCACATTTGAACTGCCCGGAGAAGAGCTTATTGCAAGAGTCTTGGCAGAAATAGCGGGACTCAGGAGCCAAATAGTGAGGGACTGCTTGTGACTCAAGCGTTGCGCTTAAGACCATACGGGTTGAGGATGTGCGTATTGCTGGGGGCAGTCTGCCTGGCAGGGGGACGCTCATTTTCCGCAGCCCCCAGCGATGTGAAATCGCTCCTTGAGCAAGCACGCGCTTTCGAGAAGGCGGAAGATTACAAAGGCGCGGAGCACATCTACCAGGAGGCCGTAACGATTGCGCCTGACGACCCCGAGGTGCTGAAGCGCCTGGGCGTCATTTATCAAACTGAACTGAAGTTCACCGAATCAATCGACGCCTTCCAGCGCGCGCTCGCCTTGTCGCCGCAATATTCAGAAGTAAATTTTTTCGAAGGGGTTTCCTACCTGGGCTTGAATCAATTCGATAAGTCAATTGCCTGCTTTCAGGCGGAGCTTGCAACCCCCAAACCCCACCCCCGGACGCACTACTACTACGCGATCACCCTTCTCTCTCTTGGCCGGCCCGACGAAGCCATTGTCCAATTCGATCAATCTCTTGTACAAAATCCCAATGATTTGGACGTACTTTGCCAGGTGGCTCGCCTGCACATGAGCGCCTCCCTGTCGATTATGCAAAAGCTGATGGAAATTGACCCTGATTCCTTTCAATTGCACCTCTTGATGGGGGAGGTTTATTTCAACAATCACCGCTTTGAGGATTCCCTGAAGGAGTACCGTGCCGCGCAGGCGAAGCGGCCTGACGCTCCGGACCTTCATTTCGCCATCGGAAATGCTTTGCGCAACCTGCAAAAGATTGACGAGGCGGAAGTTGAATTCCATGCGGCGCTGAAGGAGAACCCCAACGATTATGGGTCCAATCAATACCTCGGCGAGTTTGCGGTAGGCCGTCACGAATATGCCGCCGCTGTACCCTATTTACTCGTCTCAAGTGCTGCGCGGCCCAACGAGGCTCGCCCACACTTTCTACTCGGGGAGTGTTACTTCAACCTGGGCGACCCTCAAAAGGCCAAGACCGAACTGCTCGCCGCGGCTCAAAATGACCTCATCGATCCTCAGGCTCATTTTCTCCTCGCCAAGGTCTACCGCCAGCTTGGCGACACAGAATCCAGCGCCCGGGAAATGAGTGAATATCAAAGACTGTCCACCGCCGCGAAGGATAAAGCCGTCGAGCGCGCAGTAACCACGCCTCAGTAGGACTTGCCAGCAGCAATTTCCGGACGTTCAGCATGGCATCACGGTGGAAGTTCCCCAACCTTTTCGAATTTGATAGCATTGCTGGCACCCGCAGCATTTGCAAAACCCGCACTTGCCAGTCATCAAACTGGCATGCTAAAGGTAATGGGCCTTGTCGTCTTGCGCTTTTGTAGTTTGGGGCATTGAGGAAAACAATTGAGTGTGCAAAAACACCCTGGACGCCCAAGATCCGGGGAGTTGATCGCTGGATTGCTTTTCACTGTCGTCGTCGCGGCGGAAGCCGCTGTGTTGTGGAGCCCTGCGCACCTGCAATCGGCGCAATCGCCTTCAAAGGGGATTCCGATCCAGTTCAAGGATGTTCGTGAGGCCGCCCGCATCACCTTCCAGCACGAAGCCACCATGACCCCGGAAAAGAACTACATTGAAACCGTTGGCAACGGCGTGGGGTGGATTGACTACGACCAGGATGGCCTGATGGACCTTTACTTTGTCCAATCGGCTGCCACGGATTGGTTCAAGCCCACCCGGCCGCTGCGCTCCACCCTCTATCACAACAACGGCGACGGGACGTTTACCGACGTCACGGAAAAGGCCGGCGTGGGCGCCGAAGGCCTCTATGCTCAGGGTGTGGCGGTGGGTGATTTTGACAACGATGGCTACCCGGACATGCTGGTGACCGGTTATGGCCACGCAATCCTCTACCACAACAATGGAAACGGGACTTTCACCGATGTAACCGCCAAGGCGGGGGTGGGGGACGAGGGAAATTGGTCAACCAGTGCGGGATGGTTCGACTATGACAAGGATGGATATCTCGACCTAGTGATCTGCAACTACATCAAATGGACCTCCAAGAACAACCTCTGGTGCGGTGAGCGTCGGCCTGGTTATCGCGCCTATTGCCACCCTGATGACTACCGAGGACAGAAAACCAAGCTCTATCACAACAACCACAACGGGACCTTTACCGACGTGAGTGATGCTTCAGGCGTTGGCAAGCCGGAATCAAAGGGAATGGGGGTCGTTCTGGCGGATTTGAACAACGACGGCTGGCCCGACATCATGATTGCAAATGACACGTGGCCGAACTTTCTCTTCCTCAACAACCATGATGGAACATTCCGGGATATATCCTTCAACTCCGGTGTGGCTGCCAGCGATGATGGGAGATACGAAGCGGGCATGGGAGTGGACGCCGCAGACGTGGACGGTGACGGGTGGCTGGACATTTACGTAACCCACCTTGCCATGGAACTGAACCGGCTTTATCACAACAACCACGACGAAACGTTCGACGATGCCACCTACAGCTCCGGGCTTGGGAACAGTGCGGTAAAGTTGAGCGGCGTCAGCGCCAAGATGTTTGATTATGACAACGACGGGTGGACCGATATTTTCCAGGTGAATGGCTCCATGCTGGATAACATTAGCATGTACCACGCGGACATTTCCTGGAAGGAGCCCAAGCTGATGTATCACAACCTTGGCGAGGGTAAGTTTGAGAAGGTCTCGGACCAGTTGGGGCCTGACTTTATGAAACCCACCGTGGGTCGGGGCCTTGCGGTGGCGGACTTCGATAACGACGGCGACCAGGACGTGGCGGTTTCCAACAGCAACGATCTGCCCCAATTGCTGCGCAACGATGGCGGGAACGCCAACAATTGGCTGGAAGTGATGCTGGTGGGTGTGAAGTCGAACCGCGATGGCCGGGGCGCCGCGCTGAAACTCTCCACGGAAGGATTTGCCGAATACCGGCAGGCGCAGGGGGGAATGAGTTACATGTCCGCGCACGACCCTCGCATTGCTTTCGGCTTGGGACGCAGAAAATCTGTGGAGTCGCTGGATATCACCTGGCCCAGCGGGGTTGTGGACAAGCTCACCAACCCGCCGATCAATCAGATCATCACCGTAAAAGAAGGCGTGGGTATCATCCCCAGAAAGTTCCCTAAGATCAATTGGAAGCAGTAGTTGCTTTATCAAGATCTGCTGGCCACGAAGCGTCGTGTTCTTCATACCTGAGGCCGCGCGCCTAATCCGGTTTTCTCCCCAGAAACGAATGTCCCCAAGGGAGGCGGCCCCAAGCGAGACTGACATTCTTTATCTTGACAACTGCAAGAAGATAGGCTACAATTTGAATGGCAACGAGAGATGATCTTCGCCCGCCGGAGGGAAAGCCCCGGTGACTTGATCGAGCTAAAGCAGAACTTTATTACCCGGATTTCCCCACCTCAACGACCAGCAATTGCCGCCGACATTATATTTATGCATCATGCAAATTTCGCAAAAAGACGAAGTCACTACCTTTCTGAAAACAAAGGGTCGAAAACACCGCCTCCGCAAAAACGAAGCCGCCAGCATAATGAAAAATAAGCCTGTTACTAAAAATCATAGAAACCCCTATTTAGCCGTGACAAAACATCTCTTTCTTGGGAGGTCCACCCCCCCCCCAGCCCGGTGGTCGAAGCAGCACAATTAAGGTGAGGAATTCAGGCTAATTTTGCTGGAAACCTTCTAAATCGGACTACCCCAGCAAAAGATATACCATTGGATTGTCGATGCAGTGTCCTGTCATGCGGGGCAGGGCTTGAGATACTGCGGGCGAGATCGTTTTTTAGCCTCGTTATCTTTCAAATGGACGGCCCACTCATCTTGGAACCGATTTCGCCCAAAGGCTCAGGGAATACTTACTGCGTGGGTAGGTAATCAAACAAGTTCACCTGCGAGACCCGCGCGCCCGCTTGCACCAAAGCCTGTTGAGTGGTCTCCGCGTGGGTCAGGTCTGTGACCGCAGTTGCCATGTTGGCATCGAGCGAGGTGCTCTCAGTTTCGGTCAATTGCGTTTGTTCCTGAGTCAGGAAAGTCTGGGCATTGTTGAGCCTGTCCACGGAGTTCCCATAAAAGGTCTGCTGGGTGCTCACATAGTTCAGCGCGTTCTGAACTTCCGTGGTGGCGCCGCTGATGTCGCCGTTGGTGGAGAGCGCGGTGGAAAGATCCTGAAGAGATTGAAAAACACCGGTTGTTGCGTTGCTGAATATCTGGCTCCCCGGCAGGTTGATAGGCATGGCCTGTCCCTCGGAAATCTCCACGCTATTGGTGTTGGAGTTTCCGCTGTAGGTCACCCCGGAAGTGGCACTGGTGTCCGCCACATAGGGTTGGGTAGTAGTGGCGGTACCGGAAAAGAGATATTGCCCGTTGTAGGAAGTGTTTGACAGACCCAGAATCTCCTGCTGGATACCTTGAATTTGCTGGGCCAGGGCTTGCCGGTTGGAACTATTGAGGGTTGAATCCGCCCCCTCCACTCCCACGGACTGTGCCGTCGTCAACGCCTCCACAACTGAGCTCAAAGCCGAGTTCGCAACATTCAATGATCCGGTCAAGGACGAAATATTTTGAAGGTATTGAGTATCGGAGCCCGATTGCATTCGCAGGTTCACCAGTGCCGCTGCCGCGCTGGGATTATCGGAAAGTGAATTTAGCTTTTGCCCGGTCGAAACCTGCTGCAAGGCTTGATCCTCTTGCTGCGTGTTCATCTGCAAGCCATTCAGGATGACGCTGTATACATCCGGATTGACGCGTATGCCCATGATTAGCTCGGCGTAAACATATTGATGGTCGTCGAAGTCAATTCATCGACGGTAGAGATGACCCGTGCGGCCGCTTCATAAGCGCGCTGGTACATCACCAGGTTGGTGGCTTCCTCGTCCAGCGAGACACCGGAAATGGACGCCTGCTGGTTCGAGAGTTGCTGCAACACCAAGCCCACCGCTTCCTGCTCGGAGGTGGCATTGGAAACGTCATTGCCCACCTGGTCGATCAGGTTCGAATAGTAATCGCCCGCCGTTTGGCCGGAAACCACCGGTTCATTCTGGAGGTTGGCGAGCGCCGTGGCGTTGCCGTTGTCTCCAGGGGCTCCGCTGGAACTGGCGGCGATCTGACCAGGGTCAGTGATGGCCACCGTCATGGAAGCCGCTGCGCCGGCACTGGAACCAGCGGTGGCCGGGGTAAATGGAGTAAAGAAATCAGTGCCATTAGCGCCATTCAGGTTGTACCCGGCATTTTGTTGGGTGTTCACCGCGGAGATGAGCCCGGCTGCCAAATTGTCGAGAGAAGATTGCGTTGAGGGAATCCCATTGTCGCGGGCGTTGATGAGGCCCTGGAGTTGCCCGCCGGCGATGCTGGAAGTGATGTCCTCACCCTGGGCCATCACTTCGTGCATACCCGAGGCACTGTTCAATTGTGTGGTCAACGCGTCGCTTTGATTGCCGGATACGAGAGCCGTGCCGTTGGTAGTGGTTACCGTCACGCTGCCGCTGTTGGAATAGACCACCGCCGTATCAATCAGGTTGGAGAGGCTGGTTAGGGCCACGTCGCGCTGATCTTCCAAAGAACCGGGGGCATCCCCGGAATTGGAAACCTCCTCGATTTGCTGATTCAGGTTTGCAACTTGGGCCGTTAGCTGGTTAACTTGCTGCACCGTTTGGACCACAGACTGGTCCAATCCCTGTTGGATCGTCGATAAATTTTGACTGGTTTGGCTAAATGCGCCAGCAAGGTCCTGGCCTGCGGTGATCGTGGCCTGGCGCAGGGGAGAGCTTGTCGGGTCGGTAGCGAGGGACTGAAAGCTGTTGAAAAAGTTACTCAAGTAGGTTTGCAGGCCGGTCCCCTGGGTCTCATTGAAAAGTGCTTGCACTTGATCCATCGAACCCACATAGGAATTTAGGTTGGATTGCTCTGATGTTTCCTGGTCAATGCGAAGGTTCAGAATGTTGTCCCTGACGCTTTCCACACTCGCCATGGTCACGCCGGTTCCCACCATGGTGTTCCCATTCAGGACAGGTGGACTCTCCTCAAAATTGGCAACTTCACGCGAATACCCTGGAGTGTTGGCATTGGCAACATTGTTGGCAACAACCTCCAAAGCACTCTGCTGCGCCAGCATGGACTGGAGAGCGACAGACATGGTACCGAATAGGCTCGACATAAGCTATTTCCCCGTCGGCACGAATTGCGTCACCCTGGCTCGAGCCATGGGGAGCGAATATGTGCCGGAATAGTGAGCCAGGAAATTCAGCAATACATTGACAGACCGCCGCGATCGCCGGAGCAATTCGGAATGGACGCGGCTCAACCTGCGCACGTCAGCCTGGATGGCTTTGAGTCCACCCAATAGGAGATGAAGCTGGCGAGCCGAAGCGGGGTCGAACTGCGCTTCCAGCCCGCCAAGCGTGGAGGGTAATTCGCCAGATGCCGCCAAACCTGTGAGCTTCCCTTTCAAATCTTGCAGCTCGGAGTCCAGCGTGCGAATTTCCATACAGAGATTCTCTTGGTGCGAGGTGTGCTGATGCATAGCCCGCAAGTCAAGGGTGACATAGGCAGAACGGCTCTCATCAAGATCCGCTGCCAGCAATCGCAGGGTCGCCAATCGTCGTTCCAGCAATACCAGGTAGCGCTGCACTTCGCTTTTCATATTCAGGCCAATAGGTCAAGCTCGTGGTCCGTATCCGGTTCAGGCTGTGGTTCGGGCATTGCTTCCGGGTCCATTTGCGGCTTTAGAGAAGGCGCAGGCGGCACCTTCTTTACCGCCTTCCTTCGCGACTGGAAGTTTTCATCCCGTACCCGCCCAAGATCATCATAGGTCCACTGTGTGGGGGCGGGAGCCATATCATCCATGGCTCCTCCATAGAATCGGATGATCGGTAGACCGGGTGATCAAGGGAACAAAGTGGCAAACTACTCGGGCTGTTTCCTCGTTTACCGCATCGTCGGATCACCGGCTCACCCGACAACCTTCCCAAGCAGGTCAGATCCAACGGCGTCTGCCAATTGCTGGTTTGAAATCTGGTAACTGCCACGACTCAACGCTTGTCGAAGGGCATTCACGCGGTCCTGCCGAACCTCGGGCATTTGGGAAAGCGTTGATTTCAATTGTTGAACCGTTCCGCTATCAACGGACAACTGCGCCTGATCCTGCGTGGATATGGCTGGGCTATTTGAACTCTGGGGGGCCGACGACCCGGAACGCGCAACATTTTGCGTTTGAATGTTTTCGGGAATTGGAAGAGGGGCATCGATTCTCATGTACTTTCTCCTTAAGCTACAACCACCCTATCGACGGATTCTGAGAAAACTTTAGCCTCGTGATCCACTTTTAATTTCCCCTCTCCAAGAATGCACCTGGATAAACGGAATAAATCAGGATACAGGTATCGAGAAAGAGACACTTATCCGAATTGTCCTTTTAGCTCCCGGAATACCAATATCAGTGCCGCCCACCTGTCAAAACGCGGAACGGTTCCACTCTGCCCTAGGATCTCTATTTGTGTTCAATACCCTGTAATTAACCCACTTCCCTATTCTATTCTCCAATCCTGATTGTCCTGTCCATCCGTGTTCGGTTTACTTAGTACGATGAAGGCTTGGCTCAAGTTGGTGGACCAGCATTGTGCCAATTCCGAAACCACCTCGGCCAGCCATAGCGCTCGACAAGGTCTGCAAAGCCAGAGAGTCCAAGGTTTCAGAGCCCGCCAGCGGAGCATCCCCGGAAAGCGAAGAGAATCCTGACGTAAATTCTCCCAAGAGCTGAGAGATCAGCATGCCTTCAAATTCCTGGGCGGCCTTGCACAACTTCTTGTGGGCTGCGGTTTCCGATTGATTGGCCATCGTGGTGGCTTCCCTGCGGTTAGACAACGACACCGACGCGGGATTTACACTTGAAAGCGTCATAGAACCTCCAGTTCGGCCTGCAAAGCTCCCACAGACCGGACTGCTTCCAGGATGGCAACGATATCGCGCGGGGTCGCCCCGATTGCCTGCAGTCCATTGATTAAGTCATCCACACTTGCTCCTTCACGTAATTCAATGCGTCGTGCTGGGCCTTCCGCCGCTTTTACCGTGGTTTGCGGCACCACCTGTGTCTGCCCCTGCGAATAAGGCATGGGCTGGGAAACCTTGAACTCCGTCGTAATCACCACTGAAAGATTACCGTGTAGGATGGAACAAGCCCCCAAGGTCACTGCCTGACCCATCACAATGGTTCCAGTACGCTCATTCACTACCACTTTGGCGAGGGGATGAATCGGCACCATCAGGTTTTCCATCTTCGCCATCATGCTGGAAACCACATCTGGGCCAGGAGAGGGAACGTGGACATCAATCCGGCGGCTATTAACGGCCTGGGCTGAGCCTTTGCCGAATTCGCGGTCAATGGCGGCGGCAGCTTCCGTGGCCGTCTCGAAATCAGGGTCGCGCAGTAATATGGAGAGCTGGGTTAATCGGCTAAGGTCCAGCGCCGCATCCCGCTCCACAATCCCCCCCGCTGGAATGCGCGAAGTGGTGGGGTGATTGATCTGAACGGAGTTCCCGCGTCCCCCCGCCGAATAGCCCCCATTCACCAAAGGCCCCTGCGCCGTCACCCACATCTGCCCGTCCGGTCCATGCAACGTTGTGAATAGGAGCATCCCGCCATCCAGGCTTTTGGCATCTCCGACAGACGAGACGGTTACATCAATAGGTGTGCCCGGTCGGGCGAAGGGTGGAAGTGTAGCCGTGACGAAAACCCCGGCGACGTTCTTGACGACCACGGCCGAAGCGGTGAATTGAACTCCCATCTTTTGCAACAGGTTGGCCAATGTCTGGACGGAAAAAACCGTCTGCTGGCTATCGCCCGTGCCGTGGAGCCCCACGACCATCCCGTACCCGATCAGCAGATTGTCCCGTACTCCCTCCACTGTCGAAACATCGCCCAGGCGAACCAGCCGCCCAGAGGTTTCTTTAGCCGGAAGCACAGTGGGCAGCATGAGCATCCCCAGGCCGAGCAGTCCAATCCATAATTTCGATCGCATGGTATTAGAACCCCACGAGTTTGAGAATCAATCCCACCAGCTTGTTGGGAGGGGCGACACCGTCGCTGATTACGCCCTTCCCTTTCAGCTCAACTTCCAGGTTGCTGACGGCCGTGGAGGGCACTGCATTGGCGGCATTAATGTCTCCCGGGCGAACCACGCCATGGATGATCACAGTCTGGTGTTGGTTGTTCATAAACATCTGGCGCACGGCCTCGATTACCAGAAAGCCGTTGGGCAACACATCCACCACGCGGCCGGAGAGGCTGGTGCTAAGTGTTGAATCGGAGGAGGTTTGCGCCTGCCCATTGAGGGTGCGGGAGGAGTTGGGCGAAAAGATATTCTGGATTCCGGCGGTGGGGCCCGGCAAGCCCGTAAAGGCACTGATCCCGGAGTTTGCCGTGAAGGTCCGCGCCGACTTTACCGCGCCGTCCTCCGCCGCCGTGGTCGATTCCACCACCTGAATTACGATGAGGTCATTAATATTCCGCGCCTTGTAGTCGCTCGCCATGTCCGAATACGGGCTCTGCGGAGTCCAGAAACTGCCCGTGGTCGGCGTCGGCGACGTACTCGCCCGGACGCGCGCCACATAATCCGCCAAATAGTCCTTCTTCGGCTTGCCCATCTTCTTAATCCCGACACCGTAACCCGGTAGCGTTAACAGGCAGGTCGTTATAATAAGAATGAGCCGAAGTCCGAATATCAAAATTCGAAACTCGGGCTGCGGATTTCGAGTTTCGAGTTTCGAGTTTCGAGCGCCGATGAGGCGAGTATCTATCCACCAATCCGTCTTAGAAATGTTCAAGTTCATCGCCAACTCCACTTAGAAGCGGGTCTGCAACAAGCCCTCGTCAACCACTTCCGCCGTCATGACGCGCTGGGTAGTCGCGTCACGCACCAGAATGCTCTGGCCTTTGACGCCCGGTTGCAGGGGGAGCACGGTGGTCGTGATTCGCACATTTTGTCCAAGCATAATCAAAGTGGCAGGCCGCCCGGGTTTGGCCAGCACGGTGGGTTTGGAGCGCACCTGGCTTGCTGGCTGGCCCATTGCCGGACTTTCAGCCCGAACACCTCCACCGGCTTCCAGCGGCTTCCAGGCCAAGTCTGAGGTTAAGCCAAAACTCTGCGGGTTTCGTCGCGTGGTGACTTCAAAAGGAAGATACTGCGGCATTTGCGAGGCACAGAGTGCAAAGACAACCTCACGCCGTATCGGGTCATAAGCGATTTTCTTGAGCATTAGCCCCTTGTCAACACCAAGCACCGGCAGCGACGACTGAATATTCAGATCCTCCGGTCGCAATTCTTCACGCCTTGAAATACCTCTTCTGGCCAAATCGTCTTGAATGGCTTGGAAGATCTCCCGGCGTGAAATCAGGCGGCGTATGTGGCGCGGGGTGGCTTCATTCTCCGGCGATGAGATCGCCAACGCTTTGCCTAACGGCGCATCCGCAGGACGCATATCCACTTGGAGCGCCAACATCAACAAGAGCAAGAGAGCGCTTACGATGCGGCTTTTAGGGACTGCGACCATGGGATTGCGCGCTCCACTAATGGGCCATTTGATTAACATCTTGTAGCATCTGATCCGCCGCCGACACGACCTTCGAGTTGGACTCATAGGCCCGCTGCGTGACGATCATCTGGATGAATTGGTCGACCACATTGATGTTGGATTGTTCCAGCATGCCTTGCTGCAATGTACCCAAGCCTTCCGAACCACCTGGAGTACCGACAATGACATCTCCCGAGGCCGTGGTGGGGGTAAAGAGGGTGTTGCCATTGGCCAGCAGTCCCCCGGAATTCGGAAAGGTAGCCAGTTGAATGGTGCCAACCTGTTGAGCATTCGTCTGGCCGGGCATGGTTACGGTTACCGTTCCGTCCGCTCCCACGCTGATGGAGGTTGCGCCGTTGGGAATGGCCACCGACGGTTGCAGTGGATCACCATCGGCGGTAACGATATTCCCCTGCTGGTCCAAATGGAAGGTTCCGGCGCGCGTGTAGGCGGTCTCACCATTGACCTGCTTCACCTGAAAGAAACCATTACCCTGGATCGCCAAATCCAGAGAATTGCCCGTATTCTCGAAATCACCCTGCGTCTGCAGAACCTCGGAAGCTGAGGCGCGGGTGCCCAAGCCGATTTGGAGGCCTGTCGACACCGTCGTCTGTTGCGTGGCCGCCGACCCGGGCACGACCATCTCCTGATAGATCAAATCCTGGAACTGCAGCCGGGTCCCACGGAAACCGGTGGTGCTGGCATTCGCCAGGTTGTTGGCGATATTATCAAGATTCAATTGCTGGGCGAGCATGCCGCTCGCGGCCGTATATAAGGCTCGGAACATACCCCATCTCCTTCTTAGGACACGCGCGAAAGGTCCTGCGCTGGCGCGGCGTCAAAAACCGAATGAAAGATCGAAAGCGCCTGCTGCAGAAGTTGGGCGTGCCGCTGAAGTGTCATCAAACTGATGGTGCCCGCCACCGGATTCATGTTGGAACTTTCCAGCGTCCCTTGTGATAGGCGTGGATCATCAGCAGGCTGCTCAGACCCCGCCGGCGCCTGGTAATAGGAATTTCCCCCCGCCGTCAGGGAAGTTCCTGGCGCAAAGGTGACGAGCTTCATGGTAGCCACCACCGACCCCTCTTGCGAAATCGTTCCATCGGAGCTGATGGTGATCGCCCCACTGGGGAGTTGCACGGGGCCTTGTTCACCCATGACCGTGTCCCCGGTTGCCGTCAAGAGGTTACCGGCAGCGTCCGTGTGGAAACTTCCGTTGCGGGAGTACCGTATCCCCGCCGGCGACTTGACTACGAAAAACCCCTGCCCTTCTATCGCCAGGTCCAGGTCATTTCCGGTTTTCTGGAATTCCCCGGTTTTGAGGTCCACCGCCGTTCCTCCCAACACGCCGAAGTTGTTCACGGCTTGATTGAGGGGACTGATGTGATGGTTAGCCATGCTGGCATCAAGAGAACGATAGAACTCCAACTGCCCTTTGTAGCCGGCCGTACTCAGGTTGGCCAGGTTGTTGGCGGTCAAATCCAAGGCGTCTGTCTGGGCAAGAAGACCCGTGCATGCGGCGTAAAACCCACTGTCCATATCACTACTCCCCGCCATATCCTTATGCAGGGCGAGGGCCACGCGGGGCAGGTCGTGCCTTAGCAAGGGATGTAATTGATAACAATAATCAGGGCAGATAGAACCGAGGGAGAACGGAGAATCATCCTGAGGAGATTCTGCCGAGCCCAGAGGCAAAACTGGGCAAGATATTCCTAGGTTGGCCCCGGTGTGGAATGGGGGGGGGCACCGGGGTAGTTCGTTTAGGCTCCGTCAGACGCCATGGAGGTCGAGGGTCATCCAAACCAGTGCTCCCTCGAAGCTTTTCAACACTTGGATTCGCAAGCCATCAGCGAGTGGGTACATTTCGTAATCCTTTCCACTCACCACCATAGGCACCGAAAGCATGCATTGGATGGCGACGTCCGAGACCTGTGCCTTGAAGGACCCCGCCACCATGTTACAAATCTCTCCCAGGGCATCGCGGATACACTCCGCCGAAGTGCTTTCATCCGTGCCCAGCATTTTGCCGGCGATTTTCTCGGCCGAGCTATTGCTACAGCGAAAGCTCAAGACGCCGCATAAGTCTCCCGCCAACCCGATCATGGCAGTGTAGTCAGCGACGCGCGGCACGGTGGCTTCGTCGCAAGGACTCAAGGGGGCTCCTACCATCATTTCGAAGACTTCCACGGCAGCGCCGCCCAGCGCCTGGGTAAATCGTATCTGCGTTTCCTCATGCGGAACCCTTGCCAGCTTGGAACCCGAAGCGCTGGGACCGGAGGATTTGGCGGAAATGATAAGCTGTACCCGATTGGGATTGCTACCTGCGGTTTCGGGGTTCATCTTTACTCCTGGAGAAGTGGGATGATTCGTTCTTTGATCTGGTCCGAACTAAAGGGCTTGCGGATGTAACCACGCGCGCCGCTGGAAAGCGCCTGCACCACATGCCCTTCACCCGCCTCCGTGGTGATCATCACGATGGGCACGCCTTTGGCGTTATCAACCGACTGAAGTTGCCGAACCAGTTCGAGGCCGTCCATGGTCGGCATATTAATATCGCTCAAGATCAGGTCGACGCGAGTTTGCTGTATGCGCCCCAATGCTTCCACGCCATTGCTCGCCTCGAATACTTCTTTGATCTCCAAACCCGCCTGGCGGAGGGAGCGGTCAACAATCTTCCGCATAACAGATGAATCGTCCACGATCAATATGCTTAGCGCCTTCATACTTACCCCTCATATTCCCGGAATGGGTTTTTCGGAATCCCGCCGCCGAACAGCCCAGAGGCTCCGAATTCCATTAACTGAATCAGATGGAGAAAGTCCGTTTCGAGCATTTCCGCCAATTTACGCGCCTCGTCCGCGTTTAGCTGCGGCAGGCAAGCCTGGAGGATGGCCCGATCCTGATTGCCTGTGGGCTCAGTTAGCTCAGGGAGCGCTACGCCCAGCACAATCCCGCGGCGAACACAAAACTGGTCTGCCGCGGCCACCACGCCCGCCAGTTGCGGATCTTGCGTAGCTTCCCGAGGGCTGTGATGCTTCACCATCGCTTCCAGCAGGTGGGGGGGGAAATTCCAGGAAACCCCAATCCAGTTGCCCACTTCGCAATGGTCGGTCCCAAAGTGCTCCCGTTCTAATTCCAAAGACTCACCCCAGCCGAAGGTGACGATGTTTTCCGATTCCTTTGCCTCTGCCGAGGTGATCATCAGGAGGGGCAGAGCTCCAATATCGTGCAAGAGCCCGGCAAGGTAGGCCTCCTCAGGCTGAAGAAAGGCAATCGCCCGGGCCAGCCTTTCGCTCAGCGCCGCCGTGAGGAAGCAGTGTTGCCAGAATAATTGAATGTCCTCGGAAGCCACCCGATGCCCCACATACTCGACCAGGGAGCAAGTCAGAACCATCGTCCGGAGCCTTTCCGTCCCCACCAACATCACCGCCTGCTCAATCCTCGTCACTCCCCCGCGCAAACCCATAAATGCGGAATTGCAAAGTCGCAGAACCTGAGCCGTCAGGCTGGGGTCGGTCCGAANNAAGATTCACCGGAGCCGCCGCCAGCAAGCTATTGAGCTCAAACACATAGGCGGGCAGGGTGGGAAGACCGTCGGAAAGTGCTGCCATTAGAGCGAGCTTGCGACTCTGCCTTGCCTGCGGGTCATCCGCAATATGGGAGGCGATGGGACCCGCCGGGGGCGGGAGACTTGTGTTCCCTGCCCTTTCCAAATAAGCCAGCTCGACTTTGTCCCGGGACAATTGCATTCTCCCCACCCCCCAGTTGGCACATCGGCAATATCCCCGCAGCCTTTAACGGTTCGGGGCTGGGGGCTGGGGGTTGGGGATTAGGG
>PLSX01000009.1 GCA_003165315.1 Acidobacteriota bacterium | reverse complement strand
TCGCGAACATTGCCCGGCCAGGCGTATTCATCCATGGCCTCAATCGCCAGGCGGGAGAAGCGCGTCACTTTTTTGCCGAATTCCTGGGAAATCTGTTGCAGCAGGTGATGCGCCAGCAGCAGGATGCCGCCGCCGCGTTCGCGCAGTGCGGGCAGATGCAGTTGAATCACGTTCAGGCGGTAGTAAAGGTCCTCGCGGAACTCGCCCCGCTTGATCATCTCTTCCAAGTTCCGGTGCGTGGCGCAGACCAGCCGCACGTCCACGGTGATGGAGGTGTTGCTGCCCAGCCGCTCAAAGCTGCGGTCGTGCAGCACGCGCAATAATTTGGATTGTAAACCCAGGGGCAAATCGCCAATCTCGTCCAGAAACAAGGTTCCGCCATGGGCGGCTTCAAACCGGCCGCGGCGCAACATCGTTGCCCCGGTAAAGGCTCCCTTTTCGTGCCCAAACAGTTCGTCCTCCACCAGGTGTTCGGGCAAATTGGCGCAGGAAAAGGCAATAAAGGGCGCGGCGCTGCGGGGGCTCATCCGGTGCAGGGCGCGGCACAGGGTCGTTTTGCCCGTTCCCGTTTCACCCGTGATCAGCACATTGACGTCGCACGGTGCCACCTTGCGGGCCAGGGCAAAAACCTCCTGCATGTTCTCGCTGAAGCCCACCAAGTCGTCAAACCGGTTCATGGAGGCTTGCGCGGCGCGAAGTTGCCGCAGCTCCACCTCCGCCCGATGCAAACGATGGGCGCGGCGCAACACCATGCGCAACTCAACAATGTCCGGGGGATGGATCATCACATCGTAGGCCCCTCCCTCCATCATCAGGCGCAGCATGGCGGGATCGTCATCGCCCAATAGAACAATGATGGGAGGGGAAAAATCGCTCTGCCGGAATTTCTCAATGTGATGTTCTGAGGCTACGGCTTCCACGCCGGTGGGGAGGTCGCGCAGATCAAGAAGTACGCAGTCATACGTGCCGTTGCAGCACCCGGTCTTTACCTCATTGCCGACGGTAAAGCCAACGTCAAAGCCTTCTCCCAACGCTCGGCCCAGGACTTCGCCGAAGTCAGGTTCAGGGGTGCAGAAACAAACTCGTATGATCTCTTTTTCCATGAAGTCAATGTGAGCGGTGTGGCGGGTGACAGGCACTGCCTTGCGCCACCTGCGGCTACCAACCGCCCCCCTGGGACCCTCAAGCCTACTGTCCTATACTGAGCAACATAAGTGTTCGAGCATCCGGTTGTAGCGGCGGTCTCCGACCGCCGTCGTCGATCGGAGATCGACGCTACAATTTATGTCGCCCTGTGTAGTTTCAACAACTGACCTTAGCACGGCCCCCATCCTATATGGGCAAAACGTCCCTTGCCAATAGTACGGGGGTACTCATCCCTCGCAGCGCTTTTCCATGGCGCTACATGACTGTTGGTTTAAGCCCCAACACTGTTCACATAAGCGGTTTGAGGTGATCATTTGTTAGATTCGACCCCCTCACCCGTCCCGCCCCGGCATGAGAAAGCGCCGGATGCGCTCCACCCTCTCCCCCAAAGGGGCGAGGGCCAAAATTCAATTGACCTGTCCCCTTGCTCACCTGAGGGCGAAGGCCCGAATTCAGTCAACTTATCCCTTCGGTTCCCCGAGGGGCAAGGGCACAAATTCAAACCACATCTCCCCTCGCTTACCTGAGGGCCACAGGACAAATTCAGCCTCCCTCTCCCCTCGCCTCCCTGGGGGAGAGGGGCGGGGGTGAGGGGGTCAATTCGGGGAAGTTAAACCTTGGTAAACGGTCTTCAAACTGCCGGCGCCGTTCTTACTGCCGTTGGCGCTGGTGAATCAATGAACACACGGGTGCCTTACACCCGTGAAGAACTCTTCGCCCTCCTTCGCGGAGGGCGTCAAAACGCACTATTCGGTATGATTCGAGCGGTCTCGAGGTCCCCCGCGATGGTCGTAAAAACCTGGTCCAGTTTGGTAATCGGCACTGCGCCGGAACATACGGTGCCGGTCTTTGTACCTGTCGTCTGGGGAACAGAGAAGAAGTATTTCGTCAAGGGTATTGAAGCGATGCCGGACATCGTCCCGCACGGTGTGAGGGTGTCTCCCGTTGTGCACCCCGTCGTTTCCGAGCCGTAGGAGATTGAGTAAATCACAGTCTTTGTGCCGTCACTTTGCGCCGTTGACTTTGCGGCATTGGCCACAGTCACCGCCTGCTGGCACTCCGCCGTGGTTGAATAGTGCGTCACGCTTCCACCCATCTGGGCGGCACTGGAGGTTGCGTCACCGTCACTGAGGACGATCATCACATCCTGCACGTGCGGCCGATGGTATTCGGTGAGATAGTCTTGTGCCGCTTGGATCGCGCCGGCATAAAACGTCCCTTCGCCACCCGGAGTCTGCACACCGCATGGCTTCCCGCCAGAAGTGGTGCCCGCAGCAGTCGCTGACACAAGGTTGGAGCTGGAGTTCAATCCGGAAGTGTCAGAAGTTCGATAGTCGTGCGAGAACGGGATGACCAGGTATTCAGGGTCATTATTGTAGGCCGCAATGGGGGGAGACGTCGGAGGGCAGGCGTAGTCCGGCGGCGCGTAGGTTGGGTTCAAAGTTGTATCGGTCAAGGTGGTGGCAGCAGGGCAGTTACCGGTGGTTACTCCCGTGGCGGAATCACTGCACAGGCCTGGAAACACCATCAGCCCGATCTGATCGACGGCCGGATTGCTGCCACAACTACTCAGGCTCTGGGCACAGGGGGCCAGCTCGGTCATCAGAGTCTGGATTCCATATTGTGCGCACTGCTCGGGCGTATACCCTGTGGAGGGTTTTGAGGATAAACAGCCCGTGTCACTACCTGAGCCCATCGACGCCGTGGTGTCAAGAACCACCATAATGTTGTACGGAATAGCCCCTGAACCGCTGGCGCCGGCCGTTGCGGTGGCCGCAATATTGAGTGTATTGACGCCGAAGAGCCTGGCGAAGAACGTGGTCACCGTCGCCGTCTCCGTCACCTGAATGGCATTTTCGCCGGTCGAGGGGGTGGCGACATTGGGGTTAATGATACAGGGGGGTAGGTTCAAACTGGTCTGGACAGACCCGGAAACGCAGGCGAATCTAATCGTCGGAGTCCCCAGAACCATATTATTGTTCGTAGGAATGTTGTAGAGCGCACTCACCGCCGACGAGCCGCTGTACTGTTTGGCGATCAGATTTGGGTCCGATGGGGTGGGGATGGCCTGCCCGCCCGCATCCGCCGCGGCCTGGGTGGCGCTCACGAGCTTGGTGTAACAAAAATAGAGATTGCCCATATCCACCGTCAGCGCGGCGAAGGCAAGCAGGAAGAGCAGCACAAGCGGGATCAGCACCATCGACTGCCCGCATTCGCTGAAACGCATTCGAGGGGCTCTGGATTTATTCTTGAGTTTCATTGCACAGCCTCCGCAGTTTGCGCCGTCAGCTTGCAATTGGGCGCGGGATTGAAACCGAACAATTGGAGATTGCAGCCATAAGTGGCTGTGACCACCACCTCTTGGCCCTGGGTTAGACTGCTTGCCAGCGATGTGCAGCTTGGCCCGCCCGTGGTGGCAAATACCACTTTGTTGCCCGTGGAACTTGTCGAAGCGCTCGTCGATGTGTACGCCGTAATGGAAAACGTGAGGGGATTGGTTCCGTAAACTTTGCTGTTATTCAGGCTCGGCGCAGATTGGTAGAACGCAGTGTTGGCCGTGGAACAAGGGTCGGTGATCACCCCCGGGCCCGACATAATCGCCTGCGCGGCGTTGTTGGCAGCATTGGTCAGCGTGATCTGGTTCCAAAAAACGATCCCGAACTGAATCATGCCGATGAGAACCGCCGCCAGGACCGGGAAAAGCAGAGCAAACTCAACCGTCGATTGGCCGCGCTCCTCGTGAAAACGGGCCGTAAACTTGCCTGCCCATGACCTGGGGGCTGCCCAAGTTTTTCGTAACGTCGAAGTCTTCCCACTTAGATGTAACTGCAACATCTCTTCTGACCTCCGCAACTATTTGCTTCAAGATTCCGTTACAGTTTGATGTAGAGGCGGCTTTACGCCGCCATTTGGCGAGGCAAACTCGCCGCTACAACATCAAACTGTACCACGACCCAAGATTCCAAAGCGTCATTCCCAGAAGTCCCGTCATGGATACCCCGGCGATGCGACCATCGCTAGGACCAAGCCCATGTTTTCAAAACGTTTGAACGGGTAAATGGGCTGTTCCGATTCACTGACACATCAGACAGCTCAGCACGTGGGATTTTAATTCGCATACCCACTGCTTGTCTAGTCCCACGAATGATAATAGTATTGGTCTAATAATAGGCAGACGGGGGCATGAGCGCTTCATTAAGCGCGCCTGGGGTCGTCCGGCCCGCGAGGGGCCGGACATGGATGAGGTCAATCCATCGGCTGATGGATTGTGGACTTCCCTTTCCGCAGCGTAGTGCCACGGGCATCTGGAGGCCGGGCCGTTCCGTGGGCAACTTATGTCCTGGCCATTCCGGCCAAAATCATCGAGATAAAAAGGATAAATAAATTGTAGCGTCGATCTCCGAT
>PLSX01000197.1:36819-37029 GCA_003165315.1 Acidobacteriota bacterium | reverse complement strand
ACGTCGATCCGGTTTCGAAGAAGGCCGTGCCGATAACCCGTTTCTTCGATGTTGGCGCCATGCTGCAAGACATCGACAGGTTGGCCCGCAAGGCGCAGGGAGCGCGCATCAAGTTGTTCTCCAAAGTCAGCGCGTGGAACTCCCTGCGCAAGCACTTTAAGCCGCAATTTGCACCTCCGGGGTTGACGTTTGAACGCTTCCTGAATACGC
>PLSX01000197.1:0-36788 GCA_003165315.1 Acidobacteriota bacterium | reverse complement strand
CCTACAACTCCGGCCCCTGCTTCCGCGAGAAGATCGAAAAGCAGTACTCCGTGCCCCTGCCCAAGAACTCGGGCAATGGGGACGCTTTGGTCGATATTTCGTAACCTCGATTTCGAACTCGCCTCGACGATTTAGAATTCACGGCGTCGATTGCAAGTTGATACACAAAAGGGCGGGCCACAAGGCCCGCCCTTTTTCTTTGCGGCTGTAGCGGCGGGTTTACCCCGCCATGCGGCAATTCGTAGCCGTGGATCTACCCCGCCATCTGAGGTTACTCCCATCATGCATGGTGGCGGCATAAAGCCGCCGCTACGGTCGATGTGCGCCCCGATATGATCGGGGCGCTGTCTTTGAGAGGGCACCCGATCGCGTGCCTACAAAAAGCGGACATATGCTCTGCTAAGAACCGCAGACTTTGAACGGCACAAAACGCTAAGCGGCTCCCTGACAAAAAGCCCCAGAATCCCAGGAGACGTGTTTCGGGCAGGCTGGAGCTTGCGAATCCTCGTCTGCCCCAAAATGCTGTCCCTTTGTTTTCAGCAACTTCTCGGGTAATCCCCGCAAGGGGCGATTTCGTTCCTCGGTTTCGAACTCAAGAAGCTGATTCCCGAGCCGCACGACCTCCCGTGAGGCGACTTCTTCCATGCTCATCAGCATTCTGATCCACCTTGATTTTCCGTTCCTTTGTTTTCAGCAACTTCTCGGGTAATCCCCGCGAGGGACGTTTTCGAGTCCCAGTAAAGCTGCGAATGGACTCCGGTTTTGAGGGCATTAAAGCGCACCTGCGCCTTGCCCCGCACGGTTCGAGGCCTGGTGGACTTTTGGGCATTGCTGCGATTCGCTTCGATCCGGGCAGGAGCGATGGTGGGCGGCTTGCGCAGGGACATGGCGGGGCCTCGCATTGAAATGGCCTATAAGCTTACATCATAGCCTAGCATTTGTCAAGAGACAGATTGTCCGGGTGGTGTCCTAATTTGGAATGAAGGGCCGGGCTTTAGCCCGGAACGATCCGCCCTAAAGGGTGGCCCCACATTTCAAATTAGGACAGCACCATAATCCGGCAAGATTCAAAATTGAGATTCAAGAGGAAAGAGGTTCCGGGAAGGGGTGGAGAATTAGCCAGAAGATCAAAAGTATCTCGCGCCGAGACGCAGGGGCGCGGAGGCGTTCGGGGCAAGTACTACCAGCAGTACCGGCAGGGCACGAACATTGTGCTGCTTGATTCCGATGTGGCTGCCGTGTTCCGCGACTCGGAATCCGTCAACCAAGCCTTGCGAGTCTTGATCAAGGCCGCCAGCCAAATCGAAGCCACCACCACGCCCAAGCCTGAACAAACCTAATCAAGGGCTGGCGCACCTCATCGGGAAATAGGGTGTCGGTCCTAGCGCATAATAGGAAATATCGTATCTGGAACAGATTACTGGCGGGGGATCAGGAAACGTGGTGACTGTCCGCCCCGTTACCAAGCGTTGGTGAGATTCTTCAGGCCTTGGAGATAGTCGTCCTTCTCGATCTTGCTTTCCACGCCAAACTCCGCTAGAAGGGCCATCATCTGCCCCACGGAAAGCCCCGCCAGTTGCGCCGCCTTGTCGAGAGAAGCATCTCCCTTCTTGTATCGTTCCACGGCCAGAAGGACTCTGCCGCGCGACACCAGATCGCGCACCGCCTTGGAAAGATCGCTTCGCTCCTGCCTGGTGATCTCGGTAAGAAACTCATAGTTCTCCGGATCCATGCGGATGCTCATTGTCCTGGTCATTTTCGCTGCTCCATTCTGCGCCTTGCATCTTCAACAATCGCAGGCTTATAGCGCCCGTACCCGGCAAGCGCCTCGAGTTTGGCCAGGGCATCGCCACGGTCAATCAATCCCTTTTCGCGGCTCCGAACCAGAATGCCCATGGCGGTGGTAAACGGAATACCGAGAAGCTTGCACGCATTGATGCCGTTCTTATCGTCAATCCCCAGCAACTGAGCCTTTTCCTTCACGGCGAGGGCGATGGCTTCCGATTCACCTTTGCCCATGTTGGAGTCGACTTGCAACCTGGCAACGAGCTTGTCATTTTTGACCGCCACAATGCGAATTCGCGATTCATCCAGCGCCTTTTGAATCATCAGCGCATCGAGCGTCTTCTTAACACCGCAGGATTCCATTGCGACTTCCATCGGAATTGCAACTCGAGAATCCACGCCGGCCAGGAAGAGGTCGAGAAGGTCGAGCCTGGCGATCAAATTCAACCTGGATGAGTCATTATGACAAAATATGACAAACGTAATGGTGTCAGAAAAGGCTGCCCATTTCAATCCAACCGGGTGAGTGTGGAGCGAATCCGCGCGTGGTGGCTGACAGCGTTCCTCGGCCAGCAGGACTCTGCCGCGCCTGCCGGCGTTTTTTCTCGCTGCCCCGTTTTCCAAAGGTAGTATCTTGGTAGCCTGATGTCGGAGAGAAGAAACGAACAGAAACCCATGAAAACCCCCATGATGATCGTCGATTCGCACCTTGATCTATCCTGGAACGCGCTGAATTGGAGACGCGACTTGACCAGGAGTATCGAGGAAATCCGCGCTTCGGAAGCGGACATGAATGAGCGCGGCCGCGGCCGCAATACGGTGTCGTTCCCGGAACTGGAGAAAGCCGGGGTGGCCCTTTGTCTCGCCACAATTCTGGCGCGCTGCGGCCAGGGCAGGAATCCTCTGCTGGACTACCCCACCCGGGAGATTGCTTCAGCGATGGGCGTTGGTCAGTTGGAGTATTACCGCATTATGGAGTCAGAGGGGCGCTTGCGCATGCTGCGAGACTGGCCGGCGCTCAAAGCCCACGTGGAGAAGTGGAAATCCACCGGCGGCCGCGGAATGCCGCTGGGGTACATCCTTGCCATGGAAGGCGCTGACCCTATTCTGGAACCAAGCCAGGTGGAACTCTGGTGGGAGCGCGGATTGCGCGTGGTCGAGCCCGTCCATTATGGCGTCAGCTACTACGCCCACGGGACAGGCGCGGCGGGGGGCCTGACGGCAAAAGGGCGGGAACTGCTGACGGCCATGGAGGCGGTGGGAATGATCCTGGACGTCACCCATCTGGCCGATGAAAGCTTCTGGCAAGCGCTTGAGATCTACCACGGCCCGGTGCTCGCCAGCCATCACAACTGCCGCGCCCTGGTGCCTGGAGACCGGCAACTGACGGATGACCAGATTCGAGCCTTGGTTGAACGCGATGCCGTAATCGGGGCGGTCTTTGATGCCTGGATGCTGATTCCCGGTTACGTGGCGGGCCAGGGCGATAATTCCCAGGTCAGCATGGAGGGCGTCATCGACCACATCGACCATGTTTCCCAGTTGGCGGGCAGCGCCCGGCACTCGGCGATTGGCAGCGATCTGGATGGTGGTTTTGGCGCGGAACAATCACCTCGCGACCTAGATACCATCGCGGATTTGCAGAGGGTCGCGGATCTGCTGCGGAGCCGCGGTTATAAGGAATCCGACGTTGAAGGCATTATGCACGGCAACTGGCTGAGATTTTTTGAGAAAGCCTGGGCCAAGCCTTAACGCACAACCCCCAACGGGGCGCGATGTCATAGCCCAGGCGGAAAGCCCGCCGATCTTAATGGTGGGGCAACGCCCCGGCGGCTCCACCCACAACGGGGCGCAATAGCAAAGCCCAGGGCAACGCTCTGGGACGCAAACCGGCGCAAGGGAAGATGAGCCCTGAAAGGGCGAAATACGCTTCCCGCAGCCGGTGTTAAACATTCAAGGTGATGGGCGGTCTCCCGCCCTTACAGGGCTTGTGGATTTGATTGCCGCGCCATTGTCCCAGGGCGTTGCCCTGGGCTGTGATATCACGCTCCTTTGGGGCCAGGTGACATGGAGCCATGAACCGCCGCTGGATTATCCTTTCGCTGGTCTTTCTCGGCATGGTGATCAGCTACGTCGATCGCGGCAATCTCAGCATTGCCGCGCCCTCGATCATGCGGGATTTCCGCATCGAGCCCGCTGCGATGGGCGTGCTCCTCTCCGCCTTTTTCTGGACCTATGGCGCTTTTCAAATTCCGGCCGGAGCGATAGTGGACCGGTTCGGGGTGCGCAGTACTTATGCCGTCGGCTTCCTTGTCTGGTCGATCGCCTCCGCATCCATCGCCCTCAGCCGTGGGACGGGCCAAATTATCGGCATGCGAATGGCGCTGGGCCTCGCCGAATCAATCGGCCCGCTGGCAAGCATCTCCTTCATTCGAAATAATTTTGCCGGAAAGGATCGTGGGCTGCCAACCTCCATCTATATTGCCGGTCAGAATCTCGGGCCGGCCTTGGGGACGCTCGTGGGATCCATTCTTCTGGACCGCTGGGGATGGCGGATGATGTTTGCCATAACCGGCCTGGGGGGTCTGATTTGGCTGCCCTTCTGGCTGTTCGCCACGCCGCGCGAGGAAACGGTAATTCAAGCGGAAAAGGAAGCTGAGGTTTCCGCCGAACCCCGGCGGTGGACGTGGCGCATGGTCCTCTCCAACCCGGTCTTTTGGGCCATGTCGCTGGCCATCCTGCTGTCGTCCTATTACTGGTATTTCGTTTTGACGTGGGTACCCAGTTACATGACGCTGGCGCGCGGGTTCTCAACGCTCGAAATGGGGCGGGCGGTTTCAACGGCGCTGTTTGCCATGGCCCTCGTGAATGTCCTGGCGGGTTTGGCGGTGGATAAATTGGCCGCACGGATTGGAGTGCTCCGCGCACGTTTGGGATTTGCCGTGGCGGGATATGCAGGGACGATGGCAATTTTGTTCCTGCTGGTGGTTCCGAATCGGGCCTGGGCCCTTCCCATTCTCACCCTGGCGATGTGCGCCACGGGAATCGGCAACTCGAACTTCTGGACCATCTCGCAACACGTGCCGCCGAAGAACCTGGTGGGGCGGACGATCGGATACTTGAACACCGTTTCCGTGGGGGCAGGCGCAGCGGCGCCCCTTATTACGGGTTGGATACTCGGGCCGCAAAAGCACTTCGGGCCGGCGATTCTCGTGGCTGGGCTGTGCCCCGGTCTGGCCGCCGTCTGCTTGCTTCTGGCGGGATCGACGGGGCTCGAACGGATGAAAGGGCTTCTTGCAGGAGAGCTTTAACGCTAAAGGCGGGCGAAACGTTGGGGGACGGGGATGGGTACCGAAGCATAGCCGCGAGGATTACGGAAGCACTGTAGCGAAGACTCACGCGCAGTTTGCTTTAGTCTGCCGCCTTTCATTCTTGTCCGGATATAACCTGGCGAAGCTCAACCCATTCAGTGCCACAGAGTAGTGCAGGGCGCGGAAAACTCCGGGCTACCTGTTTTCGGGCGAGGGTGGCAATATTGCATTCCCGGGTGGCACGGTGTACGCTACCGTCGGTTGGGGGATGATAGAATTTCCCCACACCAAGCTTGGGGCAATCAAACCTTACCCTGGAAGAGGACAATACCATGGCTGATACCGCGCAGCCGGAGTCTGGATTTCGTACGGCGAAGGGCGAGTGGCGACCGCCGCACGCGCCAAAATTTGTTCCCCTGTTCTGCTGGCCCCTGCAGCCGATGGCAGCGTTGAAGTGGCTTTTCGGCGGGGGTTACCTGTGGCCGTGGGATCTGTTCTTCATGGCGACCGCCACCATCACGTGGTTGTGGCTCCAGCCGCCGCTTGCCCGTTGCGTGGAATTCAACTGGGGCTGGATCCTCCAGATTTACGTTATAAACCTCAGCCTGCTCTGGGTGGTGGCGGGCGGCTTGCACCTGGTATTCTACACCTTCAAGGTGCAGGGCATGCAGAACAAGTATTATCCGCACTGGACGCAGGTGAACGACCGCAATTTCCTGTTCCACAATCAGCTTTATGACAACATTTTCTGGAGCTCGGTAAGCGGCTGCTCGTTCTGGACAGCCTACGAGGTGGTCTATTTTTGGGCCGCGGCCAACCATCATGTTCCCTACGTGAGTTGGACAGAACATCCCGTCTACTGCACCGCCTGGCTGCTTTTGATTCCGATCTGGCGTGAATTCCATTTCTACTGGATCCACCGCGCCATCCATTGGAAGCCGCTGTACAAATACGTTCATTACCTGCACCACAAGAATGTGCAGCCGGCGCCGTGGTCCGGCCTCTCCATGCATCCGGTGGAGCACCTCCTGTATTTCAGCCGGTTGCTGATTCACTTCGTGGTGCCCTCCCACCCCATCCACTTTCTGTTCCAGAGCCAGGACGCGGGAGCCGGCCCTGCAAACAGTCACCTGGGCTTCGAGGGGCCGGTTTTCGACGGAAAATTGCCGGCGGGCTCGTACTTCCATTACCTCCATCACCGCTATTTCGAGTGCAATTACGGCGATCTCGCGCTGCCGTTCGACCGGATCTTTGGGACCTTCCGCGACGGATTGTCAGACGTCGTGGGCGCGGCCCAGGAACGGCAGAGCTGATGAGATTTCGAGGGATCGGACATTCGGGAATCAGCGCTTCCGTCATCGGCCTGGGAACATGGTCCCTGAGCGGATGGATGTGGGGCGGAACGGAGGAGGCGAACGCGATTGGGACGATTCACGCCGCTCTGGATGCCGGCGTCAACCTGATTGACACCGCTCCGGCCTATGGCGTGGGCCTGGCGGAGGAGCTTGTGGCCGAAGCCATTCGCGGCCGCCGCGACAAGGTGATTCTGGCCACCAAGTGCGGCTTGGTGTGGCACACCCGGGAAGGCAGGTATCATGAGGAGCAATGGGGCAGGCAGGTGTACCTTTTCCTCGGCGCCCACTCCATTCGCCATGAAGTGGAGCAGAGCCTTGGCCGCCTGGGAACGGACTATATCGACTTGTACCAGACCCATTGGCAGGATGAGACCACACCCATTGAAGAGACCATGGACACGCTGATCCGTCTGAAAGAGGAAGGGAAGATTCGCGCCGTGGGCGTGAGCAATGTGAGCTTGGTGCAATTGAAAAAATACCAGACGCGCGGCGTGGTGGATAGCGTGCAGGAAGAATACAGCATGCTCAACCGGGATGTGGAGGCAAACCTGCTGCCCCACTGCCGGGAAAATGACAATGCCGTGCTGGCGTACTCCCCACTGGCGCAGGGACTGCTTGCCGGAACCGCCCCGCCGGAGCGGAAATTTTCGGAAGGCGATTTTCGACGGAATCATCCTCGCTTCAGCTACGAGAATCGCATGAAGGCCGCGGCACTGATGCGCTCAATCGAGCCCATCGCCCGCGAGCATGGAGTTTCTCTTGCCCACGTGTCGGTCGCGTGGACGATTTCATCCCAGCACGCCACCCACGCCCTGGTGGGAGCTCGGAGCCCGGAACAAGCGAGAGAGAGCGCATTGGCAGGAGAATTGGAATTAAGCGAGAACGAACTGGCGTTCATCAATCAGCAGGTGGAACATTACGCCGCTGACATCCCGCATCTTTTGTGAAACCCCGAAATTGATGATTGTTTGCAGCGGGAAATTTGGCGTTGGGCAGACGTGCGCTTTTACCTCTTGCGATTTGCCTTTTGTCCTGCTTTTGCCGGCGTGCGGCGCCAGTCCTTGGCATTCACAATGAAACGCACATCGGCAGAACAGATTACCCACTACTCCAGCTCCACGGTGTGTTTTCCTTCCGGAAGCACGAGGCACACATTCCCGCCATTGCTTAATATCTTCCCCACGCCGGCGGCGCCGTCACAGAGCGCAATTACGGGGACTCGGTTCAGCATGACGTAGCAGCGCCCGCGAGATTCATAATTTAGAGTCACGCGTTGGCCCGCCTGTTTTGCTCCAAGGATTGTGCCGTTGGTGCTCTCGATGCGAAGTGTGTTCTGCTCCTCGTCCCCGGCCTGCGGACGCGTGGAAACCTTGTGCAGTCCGGCGGGGATCAGGACCTGCGAGTCGGAGCGGCACGGCCATTCCTGGCCATCGAGGTAGACCGTCCGCCCGCGCGTATCGGTGCGCCAATAGATTTGGCGCTGTGCCGTGATCGTCCCATCATCCGTCGAATCCGCGATCATCTGCTGTGCCGCGAGAACGGAGGGCACCAGGCGCATGTCGTCCGCGGAAAAAGTGCTGTAGGCATAGAGAGTGACCAAGTCCACGTTGGCAGCAACGTTGGCGAGCAATTCATAAAGCTCCAACCCTCGCGGCCGAGTGAGCGGGCGGCCCGGCGGGTACCTGTCCACAATATTGACGTCCAGGGTAAAAGGAGTGCCTGGTTGCAGGCGCGGCCGGTAGTATTCGCCGATGGCACGGTAGCGGTCCGGGCTGGAATTCCAAACGGTGTAGGGATCTTCAATCTCCACGCCGAAGCCGAATTTCTGTTGCAGCGCCAGCAAGCGGGCCGGGTCCACTCCGTACCGCTCGGTCACAGTAGGGTCACGCAGGGCATCAATAAAGGTCAGCGTGGTGCGAAGATAGGGCTTTTGCGTCTGGCAGCCCGCCAAGACTTCCATGAACTGTTGCGTCAACCGGGTGATCAATTCAATTCGATAGTCCTTGAGTTCAGCTCGCAACTTGGGGTTCCGCAGCCCGTAATTGGGCGAATTGGCTCTGAAGATCGTGATGGGGTCCACCCCGTAGCGCTGCTGGAACATGCGGCGAAATGTGGGATGCATGGGAGTGAAATCGTTCGGATTTTTAAAGATGTTGCGCTCTGCCTCAAAGTACAGCTCGGCAAAATCCACCCCATCCCAGTCATAATTCATCACCAACCGCCGGGTGAGTTCGGCCACGGCCTGAAAGCAGGCGGGGTCTTCCAGCGCCATGTGCAGCCGCCAGTCCATGATGGCCCGATGGCCGGCTGCCGTCACTTCGCGCCACTCCGGATGCAGATCCCAAAACTCCTCGCTGACCATGGGATATTCCAACCAGGCATACACGACAATTCCTTGCTGATGGGCGGCGGCAAGGAACCGCGGAAGGAATTCAAGAAACATGCCCGAGCCATAGAATGATCCCAGGTGGACCTCGCGCACAGACCACTGCTTCAATTGTGCGACGACGGCCGCCGGATCAGCTCTTGGCTCACCCCCGAAATCGATATAGACGCAGAGATTGTCGGCGGCGAGGGTTGGGGCAACGTGTAACTCATCCAGAAGGGCCTGCGCCAGAAATGGCAGGTATTGGAACACCATTCCTGCTTCCGGCTCCAGCGGAATGGCGCTGTAAAGGAAACGTCCCTGCCCGCGGCTTCCTGAAACCACCAGCGGTGAATTAGCTCCAGGGTCGAACGCCAATACTTGAAAGGGCGGCTTGACCTTGAAACGAGAGTACGCCGTGCGGCCCGGCAAGAGTACTGGATCAGGAGTGTAACGATCCCAACGATAGCGGGTGATCTCGCTCCGAGCGCCATTGGAGCTCACACCTAGCTCCGCAGTCAAAGGAGAAACCCCATCCACAAGCAACGGCAATCCGCCTTCAAGGTCGTGGAGAATGGTCTTCACAAGAGCGGGATCAAGTTGCTGCCTCTCCCTTCCCGGAACAATCAGCAAGGAAGGGCGTTCGTGTTCCGATGATTCGTAATTTTGCGTGGAGACTTCACGCACCTGGAAACCCACCGTCGAAAGGGCGCGAGTAAGAGCTGGATAATGATTCCCGTTTGCGGTCAAGATTATCGCTTCCGGTACGTGGGGATAATTAACACCCGGCGCCACTCGGCCGAGGGTGGCTGACACAGTAGAAAATAGGGCCCAAAGGGTGATTCCGATATACAACCTGTGAAGTTTGCGCATCGCTGGAATTATACTGATGAAGAGTGGGGCTGTGCGACAAAGATGGAGAGACCTACCCTTGAGGGGATTCTCAGGCTATTCAGACGGGCGCGATCGGCGAGCCTGATGAAGATTTGGAAGCGGTATTCATGGGTTGGAAGAACCGTCGGCGTCCTCACCCTTGGCAAGCATGTTGAATTTCCAAAAATAGTAGACGACGATTACCACAGTGCTGAATATCAAAAAAGCCAGGGGGGAAAACGGGTGCAATCGGGGAATGGGTTGCGCCGACGCCCGAATGACTTCGTGCAGCATGAGGACAAGAACAAGATTCACAACGATGCTCAGGATGCCCACCATTTGATTCACCAGCGACGCCATCCGCTTGCGAACGGCGGGAGGAAACTCGCTTAGACGACGCGCTCCGAAATGAACCGCGCCAGGGTTGCGCTGGCTCAGATAGGGTACAATCAGAAAAACCACGGTGGTCAGCGCTTGAGCACCCAGCAACAACCAGAGCGTGTTGGGACTTCCCCAGGAATTGGGCTCGCCCGCGGCATTGAAGTGGGTGGAAATTAGACGTGGAAGTGTGGGGATGCTGGTCCGAATCAGAAAAAAAGAATAAATCAACATCACAACTGAAATGAGCTGGAGCATGAGCGGGGTCCTCCCAGACATCCTACTACGTCCCGCAGCCTGGAAACAGTGTGGCAGGTTTCGTTGGGCGAACCAACCTACTTGAGTGCCTGGTCAAGATCAGCAACCAGGTCTTCCACCGCTTCGATTCCCACGGAGAGGCGCACAAGGCCGTCGGTGATGCCGATAGCTTCCCGCTGTTCACGCGGAACGGCGCGGTGACTGGTGGAGGCAGGATGCACAATCAGGGAACGCGTGTCGCCCAGGCTGGCGGCGCGCAGAAAGATCTTTACCGCATCCATCACGCGCTTGCCGCCTTCGTACCCTCCCTTGACCTCAAAACTCATCACCGCGCCGAAGGCTTTCATTTGCCGTTTGGCCAGTTCGTGCCCGGGATGGCTGGAGAGGCCCGGGTAGTAAACTCGTTCCACTTGAGGGTGTTGAAAAAGGAATTCCGCCACCTTCTGCGCATTCGCACAATGTGCGGGCATGCGTAGATGAAGCGTGCGAATTCCGCGGAGCATCAACCAGGCCGTGAACGGACTCATGACTCCACCAAAGTCTCGCAGGACGTCGCGGTTGAGATGGTCAATGAAATCTCTGCTTCCAATGGTGATGCCGCCCATCGCGTCGCCGTGCCCGCACAGATACTTGGTGGCGGAGTGGACCACCGCTGAGATTCCAAGTTTCAGCGGCTGTTGAATGGCGGGTGAAGCAAAGGTGTTGTCCATCATGGAAGTGATTTCGTGCTTGCGAGCAATCGCGCCCAACACAGCGATGTCAAGAATCTCGAGGATGGGATTGCTGGGTGATTCAAAATAAATCAAGCGCGTGTTGGGCTGAATGGCCTTCTCAAAATCCTCCGGGCGGGTGGATTGCACAAAAGTTGTGGAGGCTCCCATCGCGGGGAGTTTGCGATTGAGAAAGTTGTAGGTGGCGCCATAGAGGGAGCGTGCCGCTACGACGTGGTCGCCCGCCTTCACGCACGCCAGAATGGAGGAAGAGACAGCGGCCATGCCGGTGGCAAAAGCCTGCGCCGCTTCGCCCGCCTCCAGCGCCGCAACTTTTTCTTCCAGAGCATGGACCGTTGGATTCCCATAGCGCGTGTACATGTAGCCCGGCTTTTCACCGGAGTACAGCGCGGCCATCTCATCGGAATCCGCGGCGGCGAATGTGGTGGATTGATAGATGGGAGTGTCCACCGCTCCGGTGAGCTTGCAGGGTGCTTCGCCGGCGTGCACAGCCAGCGTGGCAAATTGATGGTCTTTCATGGCGCACCTCGTCATCGCAGATTTGCTTCTTGGCTCCGCGAGGCAACAATCGTATCGTGACCGAGCCCTATTGGGAAGAGTGGACTTTTGTTTGGATTGTGCGTTAGAGATCGCCGTCGTTCCGTCTCCCCATATTTGCGAGCGTACCAACTACATTACAAGTCGTAATCCAAACTTTAAAATGAAAAGATGTGGCGCTGGACATCAACCAAGGAAATGAATAGACTTTTGTCTTGGGGAAACATAGTTCTTATGGGGAGGGAACATCATGGCTCATTGCCCGGAGTGCGAGGCGGCGATTGAGATCGAAGACGACATCGAAGAAGGGGCGAAGTTGGATTGCCCCGATTGCGGAGCGGAACTTGAGGTGGTGAATACCAACCCGGTGGAACTCGACGTCATTTCCAGCGGGGAAGAAGAGGAAGAAGATGGGACATGGTGATATGAATCTCCGCGACATGGGAAGAGCTGCGTCTCCCGGCAGCGCCAAGTTGAAAATAGGGTCCCCCTGGCAGGCGCAGGGATTGGCTTGTCTCACAGTCCTGCTTGTAGTGGGAGTCCTCCTTTCGGGGGCGGTTACAGGCCTGGCAAAAGACAAACAACCGACGACGCGAACCGTGAGCGGCACCGTGTATGACGATGCCCAGAATCCCATTGAAGGCGCCACCATCGAATTAACGGATGTCCAAACCGGGAAGGTGCTGGACATCTACTCGCGGGACGCCGGCCAGTATCTCTACACTGACCTGCGATTTGATCACGATTACACGATTAAGGCCATGTACAAGGGCACGTCTTCCGAGGTGCGGCATATCAGCATTCTTGAGACGCGCTGGGCATTGGTTCTGAACCTTACCATCCCCAAGCCAACAAAGTGATGGGCGACGCCAAAACCCGCCCCTCCCCACAAGCGTTTTTCACGTTCCTGCCTCATTTGGCCGGGAACTTGAATCTAACTTTGTTTTGTTTTCTGCCGACTTTAAAAGCGATGTCGAGATAATCCCCACTACGGGGATGTGCCGACGGATCAAATTCCGCCGCAGGCTCGGAAACCTTCTCCCAGACCGGATTGTCAAAATCTCCCACTGCAAATGATACCGCGCCCGCCTTGATTTGGCGCTGGGCGTCGCTCTTGGATTTGCACGAGCCAAGTTCTACAAGCATGGCGTCGAACCGGCAAACTGCACCCACCAGGTCGAGCATCGGGACGTTGGGATCCACACCTTTGCTCCGGAATTTCGCTTCGAAATCTTTTTGGGCCTGAACTGCGGCATCGGCGCTGTGAAAATCGGTAATGATCCGGCGCGCCAGGGCCTTCTTGGTTTCCAGCGGGTGACTTTTTCCCGATGCAACTGCGGCCTTGAGTTCCTCGATTGCCGCCGGGGACAAATCGGTGAGCAATAAGTAATACCGCCACATCATCTCATCGGAGATGGACATGAGCTTGCCGAACATCTCCGCCGCCGGCTCATTGATGCCCACATAATTCCCCCGCGATTTTGACATCTTCTGGACGCCGTCGAGCCCTTCCAGAATGGGCATCGTCATGATCACCTGCGGCTCCTGCCCATATTCCGGCTGAATAGACCGTCCCACTAGCAGGTTGAATTTCTGGTCGGTGCCGCCCAGTTCCACATCAGCTTCCAGAGCCACGGAATCGTAGGCCTGCGACAGCGGGTAGAGCAGTTCATGCATGGAAATCGGCCGCTGCTCTTTCATGCGGTTGGCAAAATCGTCGCGTTCAAGCATCCTGGCCACCGTGTACTTGGAACAGAGCTTGATCCACTCCTGCCCGGTAAGCTTGCCCAGCCAGCGATTGTTAAAATCGACCACAGTCTTCTGCGGATCGAGAATCTTGAAGACCTGTTGCTTGTAAGTTTCAGCGTTCGCGGCGACCTCATCCGGCGTCAGGGGAGGACGAGTTACGTTGCGTCCGGATGGGTCGCCGATCATACCGGTGAAATCACCAATCAGGAATATCACGGTGTGGCCGAGATCCTGAAAATGTTTAAGCTTGCGGATCAGCACGGTGTGGCCCAGATGGATGTCAGGCGCCGTGGGGTCAAACCCCGCCTTCACGCGTAACGGTTTCCCGGTCTTCGCTGAGCGCTCCAGCTTGGCTTTCAGTTCTTCCACGCGAATGGTCTCTTCCGCGCCTTTGGTGAGATATGTGAGTTGTTCGTCTAGGGTCATGAGTTTCTATCAGCATGAGTTTCTATCAGGAAGTTAGATAAGCCGAAGATCGATTATATTTGGCACGTGGCGGGCGTTGCGCAAGAAGCTAGTGTATCACGCGGTGCCCCTCAAACCAAGATTCAAGCCTTCCACAGCACACGCCGGCCCTCGAACCGCACCTTATCTTCCAGGAGTAGGCAAATCGCTTCGGAATAGATTCGGTGTTCTTCCGCCAGGATGCGTGCCGCGAGCGTCGCCTCTGTGTCATCATCGAGTACGGGTACCACCGCCTGGCATACGATGGGACCGGTGTCCATCCCCTCGTTCACCAGATGCACCGTGCATCCGGTGAATTTCACCCCATGTTCCAGCGCTTGCCGCTGTGCGTCTTCACCGGGAAAAGCCGGGAGCAGGGCGGGATGGATATTGAGTATCCGATTGGGGAATTCCCAGACAAAGTAAGGGCTCAAGAGCCTCATGAAGCCCGCGAGGCAAACCAGATCAACCTGAAACTCTTTCAATACTGCCACCACTTCGCGATCGAAGGCTTCACGCTCCTTGCCCTTGGAGGGAATAAAGCGGGTCGTCAGCCCCAATTCCCGTGCACGAACCAGGCCTATGGCATCCTGTTTGTTGCTGATCACCACGGCAATTTCCGCCGGGATTTTGCCCGCCTGCACATTACGGGCGATGGCCTCAAAGTTTGAACCGCGACCGGAGAGTAGAATTCCCAATTTCTTCATATAGGTAAACCACCAAGCTAATCTCGCATTGTCATCGCTGGGGTTGATAGCCTGCAGACGGCCAATGCGCTGTCCAGTATATCGGTCCAATCTCCTCTTGGGCGACAATTCTTGGTCAGTAACATGCACATTCCTGTCTATGCCCGAATCTGACGGATCTTACGCTATTGAGGGCCACAGGCATGAGCGACTGTGTCAAAGACGATCGCTTGCTTAATTTGATACAATGCTGCGATGATCCGAAGATCGTTGAATTTCTTATCTCTGGCGGTCATGGCCGTGGTGATCATGGCGCAGGTCCTATCGGCCCAAGTTGATCCCAAAACCCGACAACTTGCGCACGACATTTTCCAGCAACTCATTGAGATTAATACCACGGACTCCGTGGGCAGCACCACGGTGGCGGCCGAGGCGATGGCGCGGCGTCTGCGCGATGCCGGGTTTCCCGCCAGCGACATAGTGGTATTGGGCCCGAACCCGCGCAAAGGCAACATGGTGGCGCGACTGCATGGGACAGGGTTGCACAAGCCCGTCCTGCTGATTGGCCACCTCGACGTCGTGGAGGCGCGCCGCAGTGATTGGACCACCGACCCCTTTCAATTTGTGGAAAAAGATGGCTACTACTATGGCCGGGGCACTCAGGACATGAAGAGTGACGACGCCGTCTGGGTCACTGAATTTATCCGGCTCAAGCGCGAAGACTTCAAGCCTGACCGCGATCTTATTCTGGCGCTGACTGCCGACGAAGAGGGCGGAACATCAAACGGTGTGGACTGGCTGCTCAGGAATCACCGCGACTTGATTGACGCCGAATTCGTCCTCAACTCCGATGGCGGCGGCGTAGACACCAAGAACGGCAAGCCGGAAATCGTCTCGATGGACGCCAGCGAGAAGCTTTACGCCGATTTCCAGCTCAAGGTCACAAATCCGGGTGGCCACAGTTCCCTGCCTGTCCCCGACAACGCAATTTACCATCTTTCCGACTCGCTGGGGCGGCTCGAGCGCTTCCAATTCCCCGTCGAGCTGAATGACGTGACCCGCGCCTATTTTGAGCGGATGACTTCCATCGAAAGTGGCCAGCATGCTGCCGACATGCGCGCCATTCTGAGCCAGCCGCCCGACCCCGAGGCGGTGGCGCGGCTTTCCCAATTGCCTCTTGATAACGCCAAGTTGCGCACCACCTGCGTGGCCACGCGGCTGGAAGGGGGGCACGCCAACAACGCACTTCCCCAAAGCGCAGAGGCAAATGTGAACTGCCGCATCCTGCCTGGGCATACGCGAGAAGAGATTCGGCAGGCTCTCATCCGCATCATTGCCGATCCCAAGGTAGCGGTAAGCTACGACGACCACGGCCGCGTGCTCGATAGCGCGCCCAACGGTCAAGCTCTCCCGCCGGTCAAACTGCGCCCCGAGGTAATGCAGACGCTCGACGAGATTGCTGGGGAAATGTGGCCAGGGACGCCGGTGATTCCCACCATGGCCACCGGCGCATCGGACGGGGTCTACACCAACGCCGCCGGCATGCCCACGTATGGGATTTCAGGCGTCGCCATTGATACTGATGACGTGCGGGCCCACGGCCGCGATGAGCGCTTGCGAGTGGAGTCGTTTTACCAGGGTGTTGATTTCTACTATCGCTACCTGAGAGCCCTCACATCCGGCCATTAGCCAAGAGACATCGTTGCAATAGAACAACTTGCCCCGGCTTCAAAGGCTGTTGATATCAGCGCTTTCGAGTATTGGCTTCGGCGCGCCCCGCTTGGCGGCCGTCAGCATCGCGCGCCCCAGCTTTTCCGTGGTGGTGACGTACTTCGGGAAGAGTCGCTTCAATAAGGGAAGGACGGGGCCCAAAATAAGATAAGGAATCCGATAGAGCATGGTTCTTGATTTGATCCCATGCAGCGGCACGATCACGCCGGGACGGAACATGTACGCGGCCTTGAACGGAAGACGCAGTAGCGCGTTTTCCGTCTGCCCTTTCACCCGGGCCCACATCGCGCGGCCACGCTCGGAACTGTCCGTTCCGGCGCCCGATATAAAAACCATAGTCAGGTTGGGATTCATTTTCACCAGTGTTTGAGCCGCCGCAAGGGTGATGTCGTACGTAATGCGCCGGTAATTCTCCTCGGACATTCCTGCGGAAGATACACCAAGGCAAAAGAAACAGGCATTGAATCCTGATAGCTCCGATTCAATTGTGGAAAAATCGAAAAAATCCTTGTGAATAATCTCGCACAACTTTGCGTGTTGTTGACCCGTGGTGCTGCGGACGATTGAAACAACCGCTGTAACCTCAGGATCAAGAAGGCACTCGCGCAGCACACCTTGCCCCACCATTCCCGACGCGCCGAATAGAATCACCCGCATGGGGTTATTACCTCCTGAAGAATCAACATCCTCCACGCCAAAGACGCAAAATCATCACCCTCTGTTCAATTGATAATATGCCCGCGGAGCCGGTTCGGTAAAAATTTTGTATCCAACGTGGTGACCAAGGCATCACTAACTGTACGGTATCAAATTCGGATTCAGGAGTTGTTGAATGTCACAGAAACTTGCAGGTAAGGTCGCGGTAGTAACCGGTGCGTCCAAGGGGATTGGCGCTTCCATCGCCAAGCATTTGGCGGCGGAAGGCGCTGCCGTGGTGGTGAACTATTCCACAAGCAAAGAGGGCGCGGACCGCACCGTTCGGGAGATCACCAGCAATGGGGGCAATGCCGTTTCGGTGCAGGCCAATGTTTCCAAACAGGCAGAAATTCCGCATCTATTTGCTGAAGCGGAAAAGGCGTTCGGCAAGCTTGATATTCTTGTAAACAACGCGGGAATTTACGAGTTCTCTCCCCTTGAAGGCATTACGGAGGAGAATTTCTACAAACAGTTCGACCTCAATGTCCTCGGCCTGATCCTCACCTCGCAGGAAGCCGTGAAGCACTTTAATCCAGAGGGCGGCAGCATTGTCAATATCAGCTCGATTGTAAGCACGCTGAACCCACCGTTTGGATCGGTCTACAGCGCCACCAAAGCAGCGGTGGATTCCGTCACCCGATCGCTGGCCAAAGAGCTGGGCCCGCGCAAGATTCGCGTCAATGCCATTAATCCCGGTATGGTGCAAACAGAGGGATGGCGTGCAGCCGGCCTCGCGGAAAGCGATATGCGAAAGCAGGTTGAAGCGCAGACTCCCCTTGGGCGCATCGGTGTTCCGGAGGATATAGCCCCTGCTGCGGTCTTCTTTGCCTCCTCAGACTCCGCCTGGATCAGCGGCGAGACACTCCTCATCGCTGGTGGCTATCGTTAATTAGGACAATGGTTTCCTATGCTGACCTCGGCGAAGGGCGCGGTTACGCCGGTCCTTCACCGGTGTGGTGGCAGATCTGCGGGAAAAAAGGTAAACTCCAACGCAGGAGGTCAAAATGTCCTTACGACCCATCAAACGAATTGCGTCGTCCAAACCCACCCTGGAGGGAGCCGGTGTGCACTTGCGCCGCGCTTTCGGGTTCGGCAACACTTCCGAATTTGATCCATTTCTACTGCTGGACGATTTCCGCAACGACATTCCACAGGATTATCTTGCCGGGTTTCCATGGCATCCCCATCGCGGCATTGAGACCATCACATACGTACTCGCCGGGACGGTGGAGCACGGGGATAGCATGGGAAACCACGGCGCGATTGCCGCCGGTGACGTCCAGTGGATGACGGCAGGGAGCGGAATCATCCATCAGGAGATGCCGAAAGGCGATGCTGCGGGCCGCATGCATGGATTCCAATTGTGGGCAAACCTTCCCTCCGCGCTCAAAATGACCTCACCTCGCTACCAGGAAGTGAAGGCGCTGGAGATTCCGGAAATCCAGGATGACGATGGCACGCGAGTGCGCATCGTGTGCGGAAACTTCTGGGGAAAGACCGGCCCCGTGGACGGCATCGCTGCCGAGCCGATCTACCTTGACGTATCCGTACCTCCCGGCCGCACCAAGACTCTTCCAGTCGAAACCACCCGGCATGCTTTCGCCTACGTTTTCTCCGGCAAGGGAAAATTCTGCAACGCCTCGGGACCGCTCGCCGTACCCACGGAATCGATCGGATGGGCAGACACTCACCCTCGCACAGAAGCAGACAACCGCTCGCTGATCCTGTTTGACCGGGGCGATGAAGTCATGGTCTCGGCGGGTGAGGACGGTATCCGCTTCCTCCTGGTTTCCGGAAAGCCTCTGGAAGAGCCGGTGGCCTGGTACGGCCCCATTGTGATGAACACGCAGGAGCAGCTTCGCGAAGCTTTCTCGGAGCTGGAAGAGGGCACGTTTCTAAAGGCCAAGTGAGAGGGAACAGGCCATAGGGTACAGTAGCGGCGGTCGCGAACCACCCTTTGTTGAACGCAGGAACCAACGTTTATTATCATCGCCAATATGCACAAGCCTTCGTTCGACCCCGGCTTTACGGAAAAATACCGTGGCGGCCTGACTCGAATCATCAACGCCAAGGGTGAATTCAACGTTCGCCGTCGTGGGACCTCCTGGCGGGATGTTCACCCTTATCTGTTCATGCTCAACGCGTCGTTTCCTGTTTTCGCCGCGTTGATTTTTGGCGGATTCATTATTGCCAACATCGTGTTCGCTTTGATCTATATGAAGATCGGCGTCCAGCACTTGGAGGGGGCGGACCTCAGTACGCCGCTCAGCCGATTTCTGAGCGCTTTCTTCTTCAGCGCTCAGACTTTTACCACTGTAGGTTATGGGCGGATCTCACCCGATGGGGTTCTCACCAGCATGGTGGCGTCGCTACAGGCCCTATTGGGATTGATGGCCCTGGCGATTGGAACGGGTTTACTTTTCGGGCGATTTTCGCGCCCTGCGGCCCGCCTGGCCTTCAGCAAACAGATGGTGGTAGCGCCCTACCAGGGGGGAATCAGCCTGCAATTCCGCATGGCCAATCGGCGGAGCAATAATCTGATGGAAATTGAAGTGCGCATGATCATGAGCACCGTGGAATCCTCCGAGAGCGGGCCTGTGCGGAAATATAAAACGCTAACGCTCGAACGACATCAAGTGCAGTTTCTGCCGCTGACCTGGACCATCGTCCATCCCATTGAGGAGTCAAGCCCCATGTGGAGACAAGGCCCGGAGTACTTGAAGGAGCATCAAGCGGAGTTCTTGATCACGATTAAAGCGTTTGATGACACTTTTTTCCAAACAGTCCACGCTCGTCACTCCTACCGGTTTGAGGAAGTGGTATGGGGAGCCCGATTTGTCCCCGCCTTCGAGCCCGACGCCCAGGGTGAAATGGTGCTCGACCTCGAGAAGCTCAGTGAAATTGCCGCTGTCGAAATTCCCGTCAAGGCGTTGGAAGTTCACAACGAATGAAAGTGACGCGATTCTGGTGTTTATCCCGTAGAGGCGCTGCGCCACTGTGAAGACACGGGTTACATTTCTCCTCCTCGCTTAAGATCCCATCTACTTGCCCGTGTAGGTAATCCTCCAAATGGAGTTTGAGCCGTCGTCGGTGACCAGCAGCGATCCATCGGTAGCAGCGGTGACGCCCACCGGCCGGCCCCAGACGTGCCCATTGTCCACCACAAATCCGGTCATGAAATCTTCATATTCGCCGCTGGCGTGACCGGTCTGGTGCAGCGGCACCCGAATCAGCTCATAACCCACTCGCACCGTTCGATTCCAGGATCCATGCTCGCAGGCAAATATATCGCCCTGGTATTCCGCCGGGAATTGCTTGCCATCATAGAATGTCATCTCCAGCGAAGCGTTGTGCGGATGCAGGATCACGTCAGGGGTGATGACTTTGTCTTTCAACTCTGGATGCTTGCCCTCGTGCCGCGGATCCTGGTGGCCGCCCATATACCACCATGGCCAGCCGTAAAAGCCGCCAGGCTGCACGTGGGTGATGTAGTCGGGAACCAGATTGTCTCCCAGGGCGTCGCGTTCGTTCACTGAACACCATAGCTCACTGGTGATCGGGTTCACCGCCATTCCCACACAATTCCGGATGCCGTAGGCGAAAATCCGCATTGCCGATCCGTCGGGGTTGAACTCCAGCACATCGGCGCGGTTTTTCTCCGCCGGCGTCGTATCAGGATCATCCACGTTGGAGCCCGAACCCACGGAAACGTACATCTTCGATCCGTCGGGAGTGAACTGAATGTCGCGGGTTATATGGCCGCGGCCAGAGGAGGGCAGGTCGGCAATATGTTCCGCAGGGCCTCGCGCCTTCAAATCCCCGTTCTGGTAAGGGAAGCGCACCACAGAGTTCGTGTTACCCACATAAATCCATTGCGGGTTCGGTCCGGGCGGATAGAAGTTGATGCCAAAGGGCAGTTTAAGGCCGGTGGCGAAAACCTCTGTCTGGCCGGGCTTGCCGTCAGCATTGATCCCGCGGAATACGCGAACCTGGCCGGGACGGGTTTCGGCCACGAACATGTCGCCATTGGGCGCCGTGCGGATCAAGCGGGGCTCATCAAGTCCGGTGGCATAGAGATCGACTTTGAAACCCGAAGGAACCTGCGGCCACGCATTCTCCGGGCGCGGCACGACTTCAGGCCCGTTGCCCGCAGACTTGGTGGCGAAGGGAGCGGGGAGATCACTCAAAGTGATTTTGCGAAACGTGCCGGGCTTCTCAAAACGATAGTCGGTGAAGGGAGGTTCGGGCGGAGGTGCATCCACTCCTATTCCGAGGGCTTCCCCGAGTGAAAAGTGCGCGCTGGATGGACCGCCCTTGGAACTTCCCAGGACGCGGAGAAAACTGACGATCTGCCATCTCTCCTGAGTTGACAGTGTCTCCCAGGAGGGCATGCCATTCCCCGCATCGCCCCTGGTGATGTACCAGAACAGTTCTCCGTCAGTTGCAGACTGCGTCGCCCCACTGGCCAGCGCAGGAACGTTCCCCATTCCCTGCCCGTTTTCACCGTGACAGTTGGCGCAGCGGATGTGATAGGCCGATTTGGCGGAATCAGGCGGTTGCCCCACGTACGGATTCCGCATTGTCCTTACTGAGGTCGGCGCGCCGTGAAAAGCCGGATTCTGCGCCGCACAGGCCGTGAAAATTAGGAGCGGCATCATCGCGCCCATTGCCATCACATCCGCAAGAATGCGGATTGTGGATTTCACCATGTTTGTAACTCCCGACCTGAAATTCGCCCAATCGGCTTTCAGCGCCAAATCTCTAAGTACGAAAACCGCGGATTTCTGGAACAGTTCCGCGCGGTCTTGTTGCGTCGAGGACGCCGAAATGATACTTGCCCTCGGCGCGCCCGGCAAGATTCCATATGCTAAAAGCCCCGTCAAGCCCAGGAAAGTAACCAGCTAAAGAACTACAGAAATCCCTCAGTGAGTTAGATGCACTCAGGAATGTTTTAGTCAGGATACATGAGTGCGGCCCGGCAAATTCCCCAAATCAGCGCAGCTCCACCAGCGAATGGCCGAGAGCAGGAACGACGACATCCAGACTGAAAAGGTCACCGCGCCGGCTCGATGTGGCGCCGATCACTTTGTAATCCTTCGAGCCCGCAAGACCAACTTGAGCTGGCGTAAATTCGATATGCTGCGTAGCGGGCTGGCTCTGCAAATTGAAGACGTTCATGACAGCGGATGGTTCCGTGGGATGAACATGAACGTGCACCATTTCGCCGAGGCCGTAAAACGTCCCCTGTTTGAAGAAGGTTTCGAGCCTTCGATACGCCGCCATGGCCTCCTTTTGAGACTTTCGGACAGCGGGGTCGGGGTGTGTTCCCCCAATCCCCAAATGGCGGCAGGTTGAGGCGTTCCACCAGAACATCAGACACTGCGGGTTGTCCTTGCGCAGGTCGATGTGGAGGTAGAGCGGCAGCGAGTAAGCCAGATTGTAGTAGTAGAGCGCCATACTGTGCCCGCCCACCAGGTCCTTCATGGGGCTCCACATCAGTTCAAACCCCCACACTGTATCGAATCCATGGGTGGGAGCCGTGGCGGCGTCGAACAGCCGCTTGCCGTATCCGTAATAGGTCGGAACATAGCGCAGGCTCGTGCCGCCCAGAACCTGATCGTGCATTTCAATCAGGACTTCCGGGTATTGGGAATGAACCTGGAATGCCAGCCCGTTTGTGGCCTTCACGTGATCTTCACGCCGGGAGGGAACGGGATGGCCGTGATGGGGATCCCAGCACTCACCGAAAGTCATCGTTCCGTCGAACATAAAGAACGCCGCGCCATCGTGCGCCAGGGCCGAAAGCCGGGAAAGCGTCTCCGCCACATACTGGCGGGAGGAGCCGCACAATGACATTTCCACGCGGCTGCCATCGCGGTTCATGCGGTCGATATCCCGCGCATAAGACGATGGATCGCACCAGCCGGAAAGGGGTGTATGCAGCGACAACTTCAGGCCGTATTCCCGATGGAGCAGCGCAGTAAAGTCCTGTAATTTACCCAGGCGCGGCTCATCCCAAATCTTGGAAGCGAAAAGCGTATCCCAACCAGGGTCAAGGTAGAGCGCCTCGCATCCGATATCGCGAGCCTTTCCCGCCGCTTCCTTCAGGTCGTCAAGGGTGTAGTACTTCTTCCGGTTTTCGGGCTTGTCCATCCCCGAATCGGGCAGCCACCAGAGCTTGTTGTCATAGAGCTCATTCCAATGGACGGGGGGATTGAAACCCTGTGGGCAGCCCATTCCGCGGGCCTCCATCTCGGCGCGATAAGTGTAGAATCCCTCGTTCATCCCACCCTCGAAGGCGGTAATGCGGGTGACGCCGAACCGATGCGACGACTGCGGGGCAAGCACAGCGGCGGATTCCGGGTCGCCTTGAAAAACACCGAATCCTCCCCAGCGAAGGCCCAGGCGTTCATCGCCCAAGGAAACGCGGTCAAGCAGCGCCCACTCCATTCCTTCCTGGCTGTATTTGGTGACCAGAAATCCCCGGCGGCCATCGGTAATAACCCAGCCCTCGGAGGCATATTGCGGGTAATCGGTATTGATAAATCCCATTGCATAAACGTTAGACAGATAGACCTTGTCAAAACGTTGGATATTCCTTTGCGCCCGCAGCTCCGAATGACGGGATTCCGTGAGCACCTGAAGCAGCGTGTAATCCGCGAACTGGGTGCGATTTCCGGTGGGCTCCCGTCGATAGGGAGCGGCGGTGAATTTGAAGTCCTTTAGAGGTGACTCCACCGAATCGCCTGTCACCTTGATGGGAAGCACCAAACCGCACCGTGCGTCGGGCAGTGCGATCGGGTGGTGGGTCCGGTTTGTGAGAGTGATCTCTTCTTCCACCCAAGGCTTGTCTTGGGAAACGCGAAACTGCTGGCGGATCTCGATGCCATTACCCGTGTCACCCAAGAGATCCAGAAGGGTCGTGCTGCCCTCTTGCGTTGGGGAACCGGCAGTAAACACTGGCTGGCCAAAGGAGTAGCTATAGTCCCCGTTTGCCAGAGTCAGTCCGGAGGGCATGTGCATCAATTCCGTTTGCAGGCCTTGACCTGCCGTAACATTCAATTGGAAGTGGGCGCTGACAATCCTGAGCTTCGGGGACGTCATTCGAGTGCCCGGCGCCGTATTCCCCTGGGGAGTGGCAGTGGCCTGCCCGGTGCCGAGTGCCGCAAACGGCAGTAGGGCCGTTGCTTTCAGAAAGGATTGGCGTGTCATGCCTAAGTTCGATCGGTCCTTTTCCTTCATTGTATCCCCCGTCAGTTCAAGTCCGGCTGATCAACCGTGTCCCGAGTCCATGTCTTATACTCCGCTATGGGCGGTGCTGGCAAGCCTGAGATGAAATCCTCCGCTTCAATCGGGCCTTGTCTTATGCTTATGGGGGGGATAGTATCTTCCCCGTAAGGCCCCGCTCTATGGGCCAAAGTGAAGACTGTTTCCGGTTTACGATCCAGGGAGGGACCATGAGAGCAAGCCAGAGAATACACGCAATTGTATGGGGCACTGTCTTAGTACTCCTAATAATGGGCGGCAGCGCCGGACGCATGGGCGCGAAGGAAAAGAACTCAGCGCCCAACGCCAATGATCCAACCTTCCGCCTTTTCAGCCTTCTGGACTCAAAATACAATGGCAAGCTGGATGACTTTTGCGTCTTGGCCGATCTGGTTAGCGATCCCAAGAACCCCGGACAGCAACTCCAACGCGTCATCCGCATTGAATACAGCAAGGACCGGGCATTTGGGAAACTCAGCATCCATGTGCGAACGGTCGCTCCCCTTACACCGGACCAGTTGAAAGCGTACTCTCCCAAACAAACCTTCGATTTCGCAGAGAGCGACTCGGCAAAGTTCACCAAGACCGATGCGGGATCGTTCGGCCGGCCCGGGGACGTCTATTTTGAGCCGTCTTCAGAGGGAGGGCCACTGGCAACAGTTGCCGTAACCTCCGAGGTGCAGTCCCAATATGAGCTCATCGTGACCCAGTACCTCCTGCCCGCCTTGGAGAAGAAGGCTGAGGGCGGAAGCGGGTCATAACGCAATATAGAATTTCGCCGCAATTACGGCTTGCTTTCTTTCAGTACGAGGCGCGGATACGAGGAAGGGTTTCCTGTGCTGACATGGAACAGGTGATCCTTCTTGGACTGCAGCACGATCCGTTCCAGGTCTTCCGCATCGGTGGGCCGGGAAGGGCGCCACACTTTCGCTACACTAAATCCCAACCCCATTTCATAACCTGATTCGAGCTTATCCCCTTCGAAGAAAGTCGCCGGAATCGCAATGTCCCCGGAGTAGCCGTGGCTGGTCTTCTTCCAGGCCGTGTAAATCTCCTTCATATAGTCGTGAGGTTGAGCGCGTGGCGGCAGGTAGTCCTCATCGGAGAAAATGCTTGCCTTGATTCCTGCGAAGTTCCCGGGACTGAAGTAGAGCGCGTATTCATCGCCAGTGGGCTCCTTGGCCAGGAAGTTCTTGCGAAATCCTGACTCCAGTAAAAGCTCAAAAGTATCGCCATTCTGAATGCCGCGCCCAAAGAAGGGCTGATAGAGATCCGGGTCAACAACATCGACGCCCACGTAGAGGTAGCTTGTGTCCCAGGCCAGGGCCACGCGCGCGGACAAGTCGTGCGGGCCGTTCCACAGCTTGGCGCCCTTCACCACCTGGGCAAGATCATCAAGCCGGTAAATCTGGCCGCCCTCCCACTTTTTGAAATCGCCGTCCAAATTGGGAGACTGGGTCAAGCCATAGGCTGAGAGTTCTTCATGGTGTTCATCCCATTGAAGTGTACCGTCGGGGAGGTGCCGAAACGCCGTATCGGCATTGACTTCGGCCAGACGCTCTTTGGTGCGCTTGACGGCCGGGGATATTTCGTTCAGCAATGGCTCCAGTCGCCGCTGATAGCGCAGTTGCTCCAGCGCCAAATCCATTTCCGCAATTTGCGATTGCATCTTCTCGACGTTAATGGGTTGGCGGCGCTCCTGGAATAATGAAGTGAAGCTTCCATCGTCCCAATAATATGTTCCGTAAATCTTGAGGAACGGGGCGAGTTGACGCGGGGCGTCCTGGCCGTATTGACTCACGACCGCGTGGGTTTCCGATTGCGCCGAATCATAAGCAGAGGAATTCCACAGATAATCTGCAATCGTCTGTAGCGGGATCATTGAGGCGCGCGGCTCGATCATGGGATTGGAAAAGAGCCCGCGAATAACACCGGACAAGTGCGGGTCGCGGCCCATAAGCGGCCCCAGGTAGCGGCACCAAGGCGTTCCGTCGTTTACAGGAAAGTTATCCCAAATCAGCGGCGGTCGATGGAGGTACCCGCCCCATTCACGCGCTTGCTCGACGGTAATGGCGGGAGACAGGACTTTCGGCCCCGTCCAAACGATCGAGACATCCGGATCAACTCCTGCACCCAGCTCCTGAATGTAGTCGCGGTTGCCCCACTCATTGGTGTAGGTCGTAGGCGTCAGCGTCAGGCGGTTCGCGGCGGACTGCTCTTTGAGGTGTTTGTAGAGCTTGTTGGTGAGGTAGATATGGGCCTGTGCGAGGGTTTTGAATTGTGTTCGATCCTGGGGATCCTGCATATCCTGAGGCACATCGTCAAGAAAAAGGGCAAAGCAGGAAACGCCCAGTTTACTGACACTCTCGAGCTTATTGGTCAGGACGTGGAAATCCTTCTCGCTGGAGTAAGCCATGGTGAGGCCGGGGCTGATGGCAAAACAGAAATCCACGAAGTTGCGGTTCGCGGCATCAACAAGTTCACCCAGGTTCTGCTGCGCTTCCGGCGGATAGGCATCGCGCCAGAGTTTACGGTGGTAGGGATCGTCTTTGGGGGCATAGTAATACACGTTCATCCCATGCGCGCCCTCGAAGCGCAAAATCTCCACCCGGTCCTGATGCGTCCAAGGAGTGCCGTAAAACCCTTCCACCACTCCGCGCTCGGGGAATGAGGGAAAGTCCGCGATAACGGAGGTGAGACCATTTCTTTCAATGCGAACGGACTGGGGGTGGGGAATGAGTTCACTGGAAAGGCGCAACGGCGAGAGGGCCAACAGATCCGGAATCCTCAACAGGGCATAGTGAAATCCCCGCCACGTGTTGGCGGTAATACGCAGGCGGTTGGGAGCCGCGGCGCGTGGGTAACTGGCCTCAATGATGTAACCTTCCGCTGCAAGCGCCGTTGTAAGTGCCACTTCGGTTGCGACCGCATCATGCTTGAGTGCGGCGATAAAGGCTTCCGCGTTGTTTTCCCAGTGCAATTCGATCGTCAGGCCCCCCTCTTCGGGAAGCACACTCGACCCTTCCGTGTTGCTGTTCAAGATTCGGATCAACGCCTGATCATGAACCGCCAGAACGTTGAGTTGGCGCTCGATGCGGCTATCCAGATCGCGGTCCGAGAGGACAACCCAGGTGTGTTCATCGGCGCGAGCGCCGGACGCTATGAAGGCCGACATCAAAACCCCAAGACCCATAACCGCGCGAGCCCGCATGACTGATCTCCAATAATGAAGGTTATTGCCCCGCCGACTGCCAAAACTCCGGGTCTTCCATACCCAATCGCCAGGCAGCGTATCCAAGCAAATGGTAAGTTCGCACGAGCTTCAGTTTTTCGCCCAGGCTGCGGGCATCGTCAAACCACGCGGTGCGTTCGGAATCACCGTCACGCAATTGGAACCGGGAAGTGCGGAAGAGGTCGTCCCAATACCAGTCGCTTGTGGGATCTTCCAGGTAATCTTTCAAGTCTTTGTAAGCCACGCTACGCGCCGTTGTGCCGCGAGAAGTTTCAACCCACTCGCGCCCGTAAAGGGGAAGACCCAACAACAGCTTGGAAGCAGGTACGCGGCTGGAGGCGTAGCCAAGTGCGGCATTGACCCAATCATAGCCAGCCACGGGGCCGGGTGGGGTTAATGACGTGTGTTCATCGTAAGCCATGAGGACCAGGAAGTCGGCAACCCTGGCGAGCCCGCGGAAATCAAATGCCGCGCCCCATTCGCCAGTGTGAAACCCTGGAATGGAACTGTCGGGGAAAGCGTCAGAAAAGCGCGGTACCACCGCGATGCTCAGAAGCCGGTGGTCGCGATGCATGCGCGCCGCGACACGGGTAACGAATCGCGTGTACGCAAGCTTGTCCGCGGGATCGATACCTTCGAAATCAAGCTGCCATCCCACGTATTGATCGCGTTCGGCAATCTGGGCCAGGGAAATTATGGCGCGTTGCTGTGCGTGGATATTGTGCAAAAGGGTGTGCGCCGAGGCGCGATCGAAACCGGGGTTCGTGACCAGAGGCATAAGCGGCAGCCCAGCGCGGCGCGCTGCCTCCAAAATACCGGAGGGAAGCTTCCCATGCAGCGCTCCCGTCTGGTCAACACCATAGCATTGTGGAGCAACCAGTGTCATGGCGTCAGCATGAGCCTTGAGGGACGCCATCCCGAGCGAGTCGTCGGAATAATAGAACATCGCCAGGGGATGTGCGTTCAGCACTTTCCCGCGCTCCTTCGCCAGGGCTTCGTCCGCAGCTGATATCACCAGGGAAGGTTTGGCGGAGTGCCGTGTTTTCGGTGCCGCGAGGCCGCAAGAGGCAATCAGCATCAGCACAACCACCACCCGTAAAAGGGCAGATGAGGTTTGCCTGACAGCGCGCTTTAGGTTGTGTGACGAGCCCATGCTTTCCAGATCCAATATGCGGGAATGCCGCTGCCCACCAGCACGACTCCCCACATGGAGTCGGCCCGCTGCTGCCAAAAAGTATTGACCAGCAGGCAGACCGAGAGAATGACAAAAAGCGCGGGAACCATCGGATATCCCCAGGTCCGGTAAGGACGCGGCAAGTGAGGCTCCCGCCGCCGCAACACAAAGACTGCGGCGGTGCAGAGTGCGTAAAAGAGGAATTCAGAAAATATCACTTTCGTGTAAAGCGATTGGTACTGACCCGTCAGCGTAAATAACCCCGCAATGACGGCTTGCCCGCTCAGCGCCACCGCAGGCGTGTGGAAGCGTGGATTTACCGAGGCAAGTGCAGCCGGAAATAGCCCGGCACGCGCCGTGGCGTAAGGGATGCGCGAGCCTGCCAAAATTGAACCGTTGAGCGTGGCAAAAGTGGAGATCATAACGCCCACGGCAATAAAGGCGCCACCGGCGTTGCCGAGAAAGCGGCGCGCGGTGTCGGATGCCACGGTGGTTGTTCCCAGAATCTGAGAAGCGAGCAGCACGTGGAAGTAAGCAAGGTTCACCAGGACATACACGGTGAGCACCAGCAGCGCCCCGCCGATCAGTGCCAGGGGGACATTGCGTTGGGGATTCTTGACTTCACCTGCCACCATGCTGAGATTGTTCCATCCATCATAGGCCCAAAGCGCCGACACTGTGGCGACACCGAATGCCGTCAACAGGCCACCGCGCCCACCCTCCGCGAGGAATGGACGGAACCCCTGCCATGAGCCGTGACCATAGGTGAGGCCCAGCACTATAAGGACAGCCAACACCAACAACTTGGACGCGGTGAAGAGAATCTGAACTGCTCCGCTGCGGCGAACGCCCAAAATATTCAGGCCGGAAAGCAGCAGCACCATCAGCGTCGCGCCTATCTGGAGGCCGGTCAAATGCAAGTCCAACACGTGAGAGCCAAGATGGAGTGAAGCTACCCAGACGGTTTCATGCAAGCGCGGGAAGAAATAGGCAAGGTAGATAACAAACCCTGTGGCGATTGCGGCAATCGAGGCGGTTTTGGCAATTATAAACTGGGTCCAGCCGTAGAGGAATCCGAACAGGGGGCCGTAAGCGCGGTGCATGTAAATAAACTCGCCGCCCGCCTGCGGCATTGCCGCGCCCAATTCGGCATAAGCGAGCGCCCCGAAAAGGCTGAGGATCCCGGCGGCAATGAACACCAGCAGGACCATCGATGGTGTTCCCACCTGCTGCAACATGATGCCTGGAACCACAAAAACCGCGGTCCCAATCATGGTGCCGGCCACCACCGAAGTGGCGCCGAACACGCCCAGTCCCTTCACCAACTCGGTTTGTGGTTTATTAACCATGGCAGATGATGCCCTGGCATTCTGAATTATGGACACCGAAGAGTAAATGCCGAGTGGGACTGCAACCCGCCCTATATATTTTCATTCTTCACCACCAAACGTCTCGCGTTCATCGTTCAGAATTCATAATTCCGACTTTCAGCTTTCCCCCACCGCCGAGTGGACTGGTGCGGCAAGGCTCACAATCAGTCCCATGCTGAAGGTTACGGTGGTTCCAATGGCAACATACCATGTCCAGGCAATTGAGGTGCTGTGCATCACGTAGCCCAACGTGGCGAGGGCGCAAAGAGCTCCCACCAGCGCGCCGCGGCTATTGGCCCTGCGGGTCAAAACTCCCAGCAGGAAGATCCCCAACATGCTGCCGTAGGGAACACTGGCCACGGTGAGGGCCAACTCCAAGGCGCTGCGCTGGAGGTATTGTGCCGCGAGCGCAATGGTGATGATCACCACGCCCCATACCAGCGTGACGAGCCGCGACACGCGCAGGTAGTGCCGGTCATCGGCGCGGGGACGCGCGAATGGTTTGTAAAAATCCATCACGGAACTCGACGCCAGGGAATTAAGCGCAGCGCTGAGGTTGGCCATGCCGGCGGCAAGAATCGCAGCCGTAAGCAGGCCGCAGAGTCCCACGGGTAGCCGCGTAATGACAAAGGTGGGATAGATCTGGTCCGGGCGCTGGAAGGCAACGGTAGGAGGAAAATGCTGGTAGAAGGCGTAAAGCACGACCCCCACAACTAGAAACAGGGTGAATTGCAGCAGCACAACGACCCCGCTTGCCAGCAATGCGCCCTGGCTCTGCCTGCGACTGCGTGCTGCGAGTAATTGTTGGACTATCAGTTGATCCGTGCCGTGGCTGGCAGTGTTCAGGAACATCCCGCCGACAAGGCCTGTCCAAAACAGATAGGGCTGGGTCCAATTGAAGTGGAAATCGAATACGGTGAATTTGCCACCCGCCGCGTGCGCCATTCGAACCACTTCACCCCACCCCCCGGGAATAGCGTGCAAGGCAACGAACAGCGCCACAACCGTTCCCGTTACGTAGATCGTGAGTTGGATGACATCTGTCCAGATGACGGCCGTTAATCCACCTTCCAAGGTGTAAAGCAGGGTCAGCACAAAGATAATGACCAGCGAAGGGACGACTCCGGTTTTGAGAATGATGGCGATAACAACCGAGATGGCGAACACTCGCACACCCTCGGCGAGCGCGCGGGTTAGGAGGAAAAGTCCGGCGGTAAAGAGTCGCAGGCGGTGTCCAAAGCGCCGCTCAATCAGCTCGTAAGCGGTGAAGAGTTCGCCCGCGAAATAACGCGGGATGAAAAGGAAGCTCACCACCACGCGTGCCACCAGATACCCAAACACAAGTTGCAGGAAGCCCAGATTCGAGCGATAGGAGATACCGGGGGTGCTGATGATGGTCAGGATGCTGGTTTCCGCACAGACGATCGAGAGTGTGATTGCCCACCACGGAAGCCGGTTGCCTCCGAGAAAGTAGTCGCGCAGCGTCCGCTGACCTTTGCGGAATCGCGCCCCGAAGGCCGTGATGGCGACGATGTAGGCGAGGACGACGGCAAGATCGATCCAGCTAAAAGCCAATTCCACTCCTGTCGATTTAGGGGTCTAGGTCCTGGATTGGGCGCAAGGTTTGCACCGCAAAAACTCAGCATCCCGCACTGGACATACATAACCCCAAATGGCTGCGTCCATTTTCATTGAGAAAGCATACCCTAATTCGCCGGAACTACGTGCCTTGACTTCCGGTAATCGGGAAGTTTAAGATTCGGGCTACCAGGTCACTACAAGCTCTATTGAATAGGATGGTTTGCCATGATGCGTGGCTATTTTCCCTCTTTAAGGATTGGGTTGGCGAGGCGAATAGTGCTGGGGGCGTTGACCGTATTCCTTACGGCACCATTTTGCATGCGGGCCGCCCAACAAGCGGCGCTCGACGTTCCATCGGGTGCCACGCCGCAGATTCAACAAATCAATCCCGGCCAGGCCACGCCCGGCGCGCACATCACGGTCACCATCCAGGGGAACAACTTCTCCGCGGGCGCAGTTGTCTCCTCAGCATCAACCGTCATTCACGTTGACTCGTCCAAGAGAATCAGCCCCACGCAGATGGAAGTGCAACTCACCGTAATTGACTCGGCACAACCGGGCACAGCAAGCCTTTTGGTCAGCAACCCTGCCAGCAGCGCGGCGGAATCGGCGTTTTCGATTGTGGCCGCACAGGCTGCACCTGCCCCGGCAGCACCACCACAAAGTACTGAACCTCCCAAGTCTGCCGCGCCTCCTGAGCCGGCAACGCCACAGACTCCTGCGGCGCCTCCCAGCGCGCCGCCCACGCCGGACGTCAACCCGGCAGCCCCGGCAACACCGCAAGCACCCGCGGCGCCTCCAACGACGCCGCCCGCAACCGGGGCCAATCCTGCTCCAGCGGTAACACCAACTGCTCCCGTCGCCCCACCCGCTCCCACTGCGCCCGAAGCATCTCCTGGACCCGAAGTAACAACAATCAGTCCTCCCCGCGTGGCTCAGGGTTTCGATATTGATCTGCGTGTTAATGGCAAGAACTTTGTCCAAGGCACTAAGGTAAGTTTTGCCAATGAAGGAATCCGGGTGCTGGGAATTTCTTCCTATTCATCCACACAGATTACCGTGCATATCAAAGTGGCGGGCGACGCATCCACGGGAAAGTCGAGCTTGTTCGTGATTAACCCGGACGATAACGAAGTGGAAGTTCCCCTTGAGGTCGCCGTGAAGGGCTCGATCACGCCTCCGACTTCTGCCCCGCCCGCACCGGGAACTACCCCCACAGCAGATCCAAGCTTCACGCAGCGTTTTGATGCCTTTCATCTGGGGAATCCCACCGAAATCTTCCATGTTCACGGCAAGGTAAAGGGATCGCTGGTGATATCCTCCGATACCGTCAAATACGAAGAGGACAAGCAAACCCTCATCAACATCTCGTTGAGTGAAATCAAGGAAGTCAAGACTGCGGGGATTGGCGGCTTCAATATCAAGTTGAATTCCGGGAAAACGCATCATTTTGCTGCGGCCTCTTTGAAAGGCTCTGACGCCCGGACTATCGTAGAGGCAATCCAAAAGGCGATGCCCACCACTCCCAGCGCTAATTGATTGCTCGCGAAACGCCTGGTCTCAAACAAGAGAAGCCGGAGAAGTGAGGGGGCTTGGTATTGTTGTAGAATCCCCGCGTGAATTGTCCGCCAGCGCTCGGAGGCTGTATTCGGAACAGGATTTGGGAAGTGGGGCTGCTCCTGGGCCTTCCTCTGGCTTTCTTTCGCGGCTTCGCCGAACAGTTCTCCACCCCAAAGTTCTTCCTGACCAAGTTCCTGATCCCCCACGAGGTTATCAACCACCTCAGCAAACCTGAGTAACTACCTGAGCAACAACGCATTGACTTTGACCTTTTTAGAGAGTTAAATGGCGCCGGACGTTAAGGGAGGCAATCATGTTAACGAGACGGAATCTTCTGAAGACTTTGGGTGGAGCGGCGGCGCTGGCCGCACACTCCCAGCTCGCAGCGGCAATTCCCCATCTGGCCTGGGAAAAACCCATTGGTCTTGAATCGTATACGGTACGCGATCTGTTCGCCAAAGACCCGGAGGGAACTCTGAAGCAGGTGGCGGCAATCGGTTATAAGGAAGTTGAATTCAGCCCCAGCCTCGAGCCCGCGCGGATGATGTCCTGCTTGCGGGATGCCGGTCTAATCGCTCCCAGCAGCTACGTTGATTCGCCAAAATCACTCGATGCCTGGAAGAAAATCATTGATTTGACCAGGAATTACAAACTGCGTTACATCGTTGTGGGCGATAACCCCCGGATCGACGCTGACGCCTGGAAGCACCGGGCCGAGTTGTATAACCAGTGCGGAAAACTCGCGCAAGACGCGGGGATGCAGTTCTGCTACCACGCGCATTACAACGAATATGCGCAAACAAACGGCACCTCCGGTTACGACATCATGCTGACGCACTGCGACCCAAAGCTCCTGCAGATGGAGATGGACGTCTTCTGGGCCACCTATGCTGGGATTGACCCGCTGCACTATTGGCGGCTCCATCCGGGCCGGTTCCCACTGCTGCACGTCAAGGATCTCTACAAGGATGTTGCCGTGAACCCGCACGAGGATCCACCTCCAAACGGGCCGAATCCTTTCGCGCCCGTGGGCCAGGGGAAGATCGATTGGGCCAGGTTGTTCGCTCACGCCGGCGAGGCGGGAACAAAACACATCTTCGTGGAACAGGACGTCTGCAACATGCCTCCGCTTGAGGCCATTAAGACAAGCTTTGACTACTTGAAGAACCTGCGTCTCGGGTGAGGAAAAGCTGTAAGCAGTAAGCAGTGGGCTGAGGGCAGTCAGCAGAACCGACAACGGCCAGGGCTGGATTCAATCGTCTGTGACTTGGGTAAGGTACAGGCGGGAGGGGACTCAGGACGCGCCTCGGAAGGAGGAAGCTGGGGAGCTTTTTTGGCTACCATGCGTCACACATCCAGTCCGATGGACCGCATCAAGTCGAGGGCGTTGCTGGTTTCAACGATTCCAGGTTCAAGGCGGTAGTCAAAGATCAGCTCCCCATCTTCCAGGCGATCCTGAAAATGGGCGTTCGCGGCTTGTGTGCCGAGTCCTTCAGCAATCTTCGCCAGCGCCAGGTCGTGCGTAGTCACGAGACCTATCGCCCCGCGTTCCACGAGGCGGCGAACCATCGCCTCTGAACCCAATCGGCGGTCCTGCGAGTTCGTTCCCCCCAGGAATTCATCGAGCAGGAAAAGCACTGTGGTGGGACCTTGAGTGAGGTCCACGATCTGCTTCAACCGCCTGATTTCCGCGTAAAAGCGTGAGATGCCGCCCTGAAGCGAATCGAGCACGCAGATGGATGCACCCACGGCAAGGGGCGAGAGGCGCAGCCGCCGCGCACGGACAGGTGCGCCACACTGGGCCAGAACCACATTGATTCCCACCGACCTTATGAATGTGCTCTTGCCCGCCATATTGGGGCCGCTGATAATCAGCACCCGTAAGTCGCTACCAAAACTCAGGTCGTTTCGGATCGCGCTGACACTTGGAAGCAGGGGATGGGCAAGGCCTTTTGCTTCAAAGCACGGTGACGTCTGGGAGAATTCCGGGAAGACGTCTTCGGGATGCTCAAAGGCATAGTTGCTGAGCGACGACAGGGCCTCAAACTCGCCTACCGCAGCCAGCCAATGGCGGAGGGCTGGGCCTGTGCGCTTTCGCCAGGATTCAATCGCGCAGGCGCACTGGAAAGTCCAAAGCACAAACGGGTCGATGGCCTTGACGATCAGGTTGCCTTTTGAATCCAGATATTCCATGCGGCGATTGAGGCTGGAAATCCACCGTGAAGGAGGCCAGCCCTGGGAATCGAGGGCCGCTCGCAATTCCACGAGCCGCGCCGCCGTGAACTTCTCCTGTTCCAGCCGGGCCAATACTCCCGACAACAGCCCAAGATCGCGCGCAGCGCCTTCGACAGCGGTGGAGATGGCCTCAATCCGCCGTCGATACGCCAGGGTGAAACTGACGTTGACCACGCTCATCAATAGAGCTGGATACGCAACATCCCAAACCATCCAACCGACACAGCTTACGATCCACAAACCTGCGAGCAGGGCGGCTGCAACTCGGAGAAATCCCGAAGCCATGAGCGGTTCGCCCTCGCCCCAGGCGGCAAGGTCCCCTTCCGACGCAAGCGCGCGCGCATCTTCCGCCAGCACGGCAAGGTCTTCGCGCAAGTCCAGCCGGTCGCGTAAATCCGCAACAGCCTCATTACGGGCGCGGACGTCGCGGGGAGACGCGGGCGCGAGAAGCCAGTTTGCCAATGTCTGCTGCCCGTTCTGCGTACGCGCCATGCAGAGCAACTCAAATAGCGAGCCCGCGCCGAAGATGTCAAGGTCGCGGGAATAGGGGTGCGATTCGTTCAGGAACCTCTCACCCGTTTCGCCAGTTCCCATCCAGGAATTGCCGATTCGATCGAGCGCCTGCTGGTAGTAGTCCACGGTGCGGGAAGCCCGTTCGCGCGACTTGAGGATGCGATCATGAACAACGGCCAGCGCCACAATGGCGAGCAGCGGCGCCAAAACCCAGTAGACCGACACAACCTTCGCCACCAAAGCGAGGCCGCTTAAGAGAAGGGTGATGCCGCCCAGGGTGAGTTGGCCAATGCCAAGGCGGCGATGTTGGCTTTCGTGCTGGGCCCGGGTGGCTTTCCAAGCTTCAAGCCGGCGGGAATACTCGGCTTGGGGGTCGGGGATTGATTGCGGTACGGGATTGTTCAAGCTAGGACCGGGGCGCATGGTCCGGGCCAGTGATATGGGGTTCCACGACGCTGATCAGGGCGTTAAGCCGTTCATCTGTGATTTTCTGGGCTTCCGCAAGCTCCAACATCTTCAGGTCGAAGCGGGTGAAGCGGTCGTCGTTCAACTTTATCGAGTCCCGGACAACGACTGCCAACTCCGCGATCGACGCTCTAAGGTTGCCGACGTTTTCTTCGGAACGAGCAACATTGGTTTCGAGCCTGCCGATGTTACCCTCAAACTGCTCCTGCATTTGCAGGATGAATCCAATCTTCTTGTCCATCTCGTCAGGGGTCATGGCAGGTCCTTAAGCAGGGTGTCCATTCACGAACGCGTACGGGTTGAAGTTAGCATCACCGGCGCCAAAAAGCAAAAGGCCGCGATTGCTCGCGGCCCTTGGTATTACTAAATTATGAACTGTTAACTACAATGAGTTAACTCTCTTTGACCTCTGAGTTGAGCAGCCACATCCCCTCTGAAATTTCAAATTTGAAATTTCAAAGGCGCCTCGCATTCCGTTCTGGACCTGTTCGAC
>PLSX01000002.1 GCA_003165315.1 Acidobacteriota bacterium | reverse complement strand
GCCCACAGCAGCAGCGAGCCTTCCTGCCCGCTCCACATCGCGGAGAATTTATAAGCCCCCGGCAGCGCGCGGTTGGAGTGCTCCAGAATGTAGGTGATGGAAAAATCGTTGGTAAAGACCGACCAGACCAGCGCGAAGGCCGCCGCCGTGACGGCCCAAAAGCCGGCGATTCCCGCCCGCCGCGCCGTGTCCGCCAGCCGCTCGGGCGAAATAGCCGCCGGCTGCCCGGTCGCGATCAGCCGCAGCGCAACCGCCCCGGCCAGCAGGTTCCACGCGGCCAGCGCCAACGCGATGATCAGTGCAAAACTGCCAAAGGTTGCCATGAAGACTCCAGAATGATTCTCGCACGCGGACGGGGAGTGCTAGCGGCCTCCCGGCGAACCAATTCTCGTTCCATCATAGCCGCTTCCGGTGTGATCTGTATCACTCTACGGGTTGAGAATCAAATGGGGTTGGAGACCCGGAAGCCCAAAAATCTCTGTGCGCCCTCCACCCCGCACCCTCAGCGAGTGTTGGAAATCTCACCGGGACCGGGGCCACCCGCCAGGCCCATACGCCAATGCTGATTTTTCGGTCGATGAAATCACAATTGCTTTTTGCCCCTTTGCGCGGTTGCGGCGTCAACTAGCCTTTGTGTTAGCGTCTGGTAAGTTTTCTCGAAAGTTCCGAAATCATGTGGTCTGCTCATTAGATGGGCATTCACGGCCGCAATCCATTCGCGTTGAAGGTCCAAACGTTTGACATCGGCGAAGGTGAAGATTCGTGTTTGGACGACCCGGAAGAAATCTGCTGTTTTGTGCCTTTTCTCTTCTCTCTCCTCTGGGGTCAATTCGCTCTGATACATCGCATCGACCTCTGCATACATGGACGCAGCAAGAGATCCTAATAGCTCTTGAAATTCTTCTTGTCTGCGATCACGCATCCACTGCTCCCTCTGCGACGATCGCGATAGGAAATGCCCGAGAAAAAGAGCGCCAAGAGTTGTGACGCTGCCAAGACCAGCAACGAAGACCGTAACTGTCCCTTGCTCCATCGAAGTTCCCCTTTCCTTTGAAGCCACTTGGGCGGGTTGCCCCAATCGCACGCCCTTGAGGGGCGGCTACTGAAACTGATGAATCTTCCAGACCTTCCCCCTCGCGAAAACAATTGAGAGATGCGGGTAGTTGTAGACGGGGGTTGCGCCCGTTGTGATGGAGATTGGCGGCCCGAGGATTGCTACCACCTGATCTGGGGTCTGCCCCTGAGTAACTTTGGTTGTTTGGGGTGCGGACGGGGAACCGGAAGTTTCTTGCTGCGAGGCAACTGGCGCTGGTGTTACATCTGACGATTCAGGAGACGGTTTAAACGAGAGAGCGGGAGCGGCTTCCGGTGGGACGCTTTGCTGGAATTCGGGTTGCGCTGACTCCGCAGCGGAATTATCTGGTGCCGGTTGTGCGGGAAAGGGATTAGTTACCGAGCCATCTGGATTCATCTTGAAGCGGAATGTTTGAGAAACCATCTTCATTCCAGCTCTATCAATAACTGCGGGGCCGGAAAGCCCTTGCCAGGTATCTCCAAAGATGGCGTCGGATTCGGCTGTTTCCGCCATGTCCACCTCTACAGAATAAACGCCGGGAGAAAGAGATCCGGTCTTTGAAGTCGAGAACCCTGAAAGCGGGCCAAATTGGACAACATGATTCGCCGGTACAATACCCCCTGCTTGCGCGCCATGACCATTTCCGAGCATAGTTGCCATCAGGCTCATTTTAGGGGGCAGGTTGGTTTCTACGGTCAAAATCGTTCCCTGGTCAGTATTCTCAATCCTGCTTAAATTTAGCGTGACGCTTAATGCTAAAGGATTTGCGGCTGGACCATTTGTCGCCTGTTGGGCTGACTCGGAAACGGAGTTGTCAGGTGTCGGCTGTGCTGGCTCCGCATTCGTTGCGGCCGGTGTCGCCGGTGTGGCGGGCGCGGAGGTTGAGCTATTAGCCACGTAGACGATGAACCAAATTGCGGCTGGAAAACCAAAGATGAGTAAAAGGCAAAGAGCAATTTTTGCCCGCTGTGTTCTATGCGACGGTGGAACGAAGAACGTCACCGGAGGCGTCACACTTCCGGCCATCACTTGCCGTGCTGCCGGAGAATATGATGGGATCAATGTTTTTTGCCCGCAATAGCCGCATCTCATCCTGAAACCGGCTCCCATGCTAAGCGGCGGGTAACGCCGGGACAACATTCCGCAAGAGAGGCAAGAGAATTCCTTCCTGCCCCTTAGAATCACAAACAAACCCACGAAAGGCAAGGTGATGATTCCTATCACGAGTCCTATGCCAATGAGAGAAAAGAAAAGGTACAGCATGGTTCACACCCTATCTTGTGCGCCGGTACGCGCTCTGACGGATCAGCATCTCAGTGCTCCAGGGGCGTGTGGCCCAGGTCCCATAGTATCAATCACATAAAACTTGGGTGGTCAGGTGGCCCAGGTCCGGATTTTCGGACCTGGGATAGCACACGATTGAAAGATCAAACCTTACATCAAGTACTGCACCTTGGCCGCACCCAGCGTATTCAGCCGGCGGTCGAAGGTAACGAGAGTCGCATTGGAGATTGCGGCAAAGGCGGCCAGATAAGCATCCGTCCATGCATTCGCCCCACCGGCGATTTTCTCGCCGAGATCTCTCCAGCGCTCACTCAAGCTAGGCGGTTCGGCAAGAAAATCGACGC
>PLSX01000206.1 GCA_003165315.1 Acidobacteriota bacterium | reverse complement strand
GGAGAGGGGGACGGGGGTGCGGGGGTCCTTGCAATACATCGTTGTCAAGAATTACGCGGGACACCACACTAGGAAGCAGACTGAGGGATGAGGCCCAAAATTTCCGGCGATCAGAAGGTGCTCAAAATTCTAACTTCCAGCTCCTGGCTTCTAGCTTCTGCTCCAAAAATGAAGGTGCATCCGGCGATATCTATGAAAACAATGGAACGCAAAAAATGCCAGGCGGCAAAGCCAATCGAATCGACGAGTGGCACAGAGTCGAATACGGAGCGCCCCCGCGGCAGATTTCAGTCCGGGAAAATTGTCCCGATCTTTCCCCATCTAGCCCGCCAAAAGTGCAGCCAAATCATTTCCAGAGTCAGGCTTGGCCTCATGAACTCCGGGAAAATCGGCTGGACAATTTTGCTGCCAACCGCCAAATTGTCCGAAAATTCCCGTCTACCCGGTCCCGAGCCGTGCCTTGGTCGCGCTTGGGGAAACCGGGACGTTCACGTCATTTCACGATTCTTTCGCAACCAACCACTCTGGCGCTTGCGCGCCACCCCTCCTTAACCAAGGAAGGGAGCCTTTGCCGGCCGCGCTGCGCTTCGCACTCCGGCGGACCATACACCTCAGCCGCGGGAGGCGCAGGTGGTTTTGGGCTTTCTCGAGCGGCGGGGGGGCTGGAAGTTTCGGCCGCGTTGGCGGGCTGGACGCCGGAAGGAACGCTGACGCGGGCGAGTTTCAGGAGCCGGCGCTGGGCTTCATTTACCGCGGCGGAATCAGGGAACGCCTTCAGAACATCGGGATCGAGAAGCACGTTGTTGGTGCCGGCGCGGTAAGCCTCATGATGCTTCCCGCGAACGGCATTGGAGAAATCGTATTCAGGCGGCATCGTGTCTACCATAAACCGTACAAGTTACCGTTTTCCCCGACGATTTCAAGAGGTAGGTTGGGCATGCGGCCGAAGCCAGGGTTCCAACCGCTTCCAGCGGAATTGCTTGGTCTCGTAAAGCTGTATTAGGGAAGGGTAAAGCGGCACAGGGCGAGCCGGCGGAGCAGCTCAGGATGGGCGGCAATGAATTCGTCGATCGCCGCTTGAAACGAGTCTCCCGGCGTCTTTCCGTTTCGCCCCTTGAGGTAGCTGATGAATTCCTTCACTGCGGATTGCTCTGCTGGAGAAAGCTCCGAAACGAGTTGACTAAGATTTGCAGGACTCATGTTCCACCTGAACAGGAAAGGTATCCACCGGGGGTTATCCGCCAGCAACAGGGGCAGTGACGAGTGACGAGAAGAAAACAGTGGCTGGTGGTTAGTGGCTGGAAAACAAGTCCGAAGTCCGGCGTTCGGAGTCGGAAGTGCGGCCGCACCCTTCTCTCTACTCCCGATTCCCTACTCCCTTTCGCCGAGATCTCAGATTCAAGATTCCGAATTCCGGACCCCGAGTCCCTTGTCCCGTCTTTTCCAGCCCCTAGCCCCCAGTCCCCAGCTCCGCTACAATTGCATCCGACTATGACCGACTCAAGGTTGACCCACAGAACGATTGATCCCTTTTCGCGCGAGGCATTGGAATTCCCCGCGATTTTGGAGCTTTTGCACCGCTTTCTTTCCGGGCCTATCAGTGAGCCTCTGCTGGCGCAGGTGGAGCCTCACACCGATCTGGAGAAGATTCGCCGCGATTTGGAACTCGCGGGCGAGGCGCGCGACTACTTGCGTGAGAGTTCGCGGCCGGGCATGGCCGGGATTTGCGAACCCAGCCCTTTGCTGGAGAAACTCCGGGTGGAAGGGCTGGCTCTGGAAGCCTTGGAAATCCGGGCGTTGGTGGAAGTGGCGCGGGCGGGCCTGGATATCTTCCGGACTTTTGCCAGGCATCCGACGCCGCGATTGTCAGAGCTGGGGCGAACGCTGCCGGATTTCCGCAACCTGGTGACAGAGCTGGGCGGCAAGATCAATCCTGACGGCACGGTGGACTCCTCCGCCAGTGCGGAGCTGAACCGCATCCGCCGGGCCATTGAGCGCGCCAAGGCGGACATCCAGTCAAGCCTGGAACATATGCTGCGGCGCTTCTCCGACGTACTTCAGGACGCCGTGGTGACCATCCGCAACGACCGGTTTGTGATTCCCGTGCGCGCCGAAGAAAAACGGCGGGTGCAGGGAGTTGTCCACGGGGCCAGCTCAACCGGCGCCACCGTTTACATCGAGCCGCTGGAGACGCTGGCGCTCAATAATGACCTGGTAGAACTGCAAGACCGCGAATTTGCGGAAGTCCAACGCCTGCTGGGCGAATTTACCCGCAAGCTGCAAGAGCGGCGAGAAGACCTGGCTCGCGCGACGGAAATCTTGGCCGAAATCGACTGGGCCTTCGCCAAAGGCGCTTTCAGCAAGAAGTTCGACTGCTGCATCCCGGAGGTTCACGCGGAGAGGACAATATGTCTTAAGAATTTCGCCCATCCCCTCCTGCGCGCTGCCCTGGCCGCGACTGGCAACTTGATCCCACTCGACCTGGAAATCGAATCTCCGAGAAAAATGCTGATCATCAGCGGACCCAATACCGGCGGCAAAACCGTCGCCCTCAAAGCAGTGGGCATCGCCGCGCTGATGGCGCAGGCTGGAATCCCCGTGCCCGCGAGCGAGGCGAAACTGCCGCTGTTTGGGCGCGTGCTGGCGGACATCGGCGATCAGCAATCGATCGAGGCCAACCTCAGCACCTTCTCCGCCCATGTGACTAATATCGAATCCATGGCGCAAATAGTGGGTCCCAACGACCTGGTGCTGCTGGATGAAATAGGCGCCAGCACCGAACCCAGCGAAGGCGCGGCGCTGGCCGTGGCCATTCTCGAACACTTCCGCCAGCGCGGCGCCATGACCATGGTCACCACCCACCATTCGCGCCTCAAAGCCTACGCTTCAGAAACTGCCGAGGCCCTGAACGCCGCGATGGAGTTCGATGAAGCCACCTTGGAACCGACGTATCGCCTGCTGGTCGGGCTGCCGGGAAAGTCGAGCGCACTCGATATCGCCGCGCGACTGGGCCTGGAACCCAGCATCGTGGAGAGGGCGCGGTCCCTGCTGGATCCCGCCGACGCCGAGGCTGCCGCTTTGGTGGCGGGGCTTCATCAGCAACGTAACGAGATGGAACGCAAGCTGGAGGAACTGGAACTCCAAAAGCAGGATCAGGAAAAGCGCCGCGAACGGTTGGAGCAGGAATTCCAGAAAGAACGCCGGCTCAAACTGCGCGAGCTCGATTCCCGCCTGGAATATACGCTTAAGCAGTATGCGAAAACGTGGGAACAATCCCTGGAAGAGTTGCGCAAGCAAGCCGCTCCCGCCAAGGTGGTGACACGGGGCGAACGGAAAGCCACTGGCCTGGTAAGGGAGGCGCGGGAGGAGTGGAACGTCCAGGTTCTTGAAGCGTTGGGTGAGCCCGCAACGGCGTCCCAGGAGCCAGTAGTGGTCAAGCTTCTGGCAATAGGTGACCGCGTGCGGGTGAATAATGTTTCAACACCCGGCGTCGTTACGGCCCTTCATGCGGACGGCCAGGTGGAAGTGGCCGTGGGTCTCTTGAAAATGCGAGTCAGTAAGGATGAAGTGAAGCAACTAATGCCCGGCGGCACAACTACGCCCGCAACCAAGGTGGCCCCGTCCCAGGTTGAGGACGTTCCAGAGGAATTCAACGTAATCGGGAATACGGCGGAAGAGGCTCGCGAGCGAGTGGACAAGTTCCTCGACGAGGCTTTTCTGAGTGGGCGCTCGCGGATACGGATTATTCATGGCCACGGCAAGGGCATTTTGCGCAAATCCCTGCACGAGATGTTTGCCAAACATCCCCAGGTCGAGAAATTCTACCTGGCCCCACCCCCCGAAGGCGGCACGGGAGCGACGATTGTCGAGTTGAAGACTTGACTTCAGGCATGGAATGCTTTGATGCAATACCCTTCGAACTTGGGGTGAAGTGACGAAGCGCAAAAACTACTTGAGCTGCCAAAAGCCGGCAGATGGACGACCCGCCTGAATATGCTCAATTTCGTGCGACTTCACGCAGAGAGAGTGGGTGGAAGCACGATTTGCGGGGTACATCCGACTTCAAAATGTGGGGAAATTAGACCTTATGAGGGTGCTTGTTGTTGCGCCTGTTATTACCACGGCGGAGACAACTGCGGACAGCCTGCACGAGTTCGTCTGACTTGATCGGTTTGTTCAGGTATTCCGTCGCCCCGGCGTTCATGGCTTCCAGATAGGTGTCAACCTCGCCGTATGCGGTGAGGATAATCACCGGGATTTCATCTCCAGCGCCACGAATGGCCTGCAGCAGGTTCAATCCGTCGCAATCCGGCATGCGTAAATCGCAAATGATCAAATTGAAATTGCTGGAACGCAGAAGACCAAGAGCATCGCAGGGATTTGAGGTTGCGGTGACCAGAAATTTCTCTCCGGATAAGATTCGCTGAAGGACGCGCAGGAAATGCGGATCGTCGTCAATAATCAGAATTCGCCCGCTGATCTCCTCGCCAAGGAACCCACCGGCTCCAAGACCTTCCCCGGACTCGGAATTGTCTACAGCATTCCACATCGCAATACACCAAGGTAGCGTGGCTTTAATCAGGTCCGCGCTTGAACAAATATGAAGCACGTCATGCGCCAATTTTTAGTTGGCTTCTGGGCGAGGTACCGCGACATTAAGCTGCGTGGACTCTTTGTCATCAGGCAGGACCACGCCTTCTGGAACCAAGATCCCAGCGCGACGGCCGAGGGGCGAACGCAGAGGGGTGCCCTCCCCGCCTGAGCGAGGAGGGTACCGGAGAAGATCAGAACGATTAAAAATTAAGCCGCTCGGGAAGTGGACGCGGCTCCATCCTTCTTGCCTAAACGACGGCGGATGGTCCGGGGGTTAATCTGCAGCAGTTGTGCCGCGCGCAGACGATTGCAACGTGTGTGTTGCAAAATTGTACGGATCACCGCATCGTGAATTTCCTTCATCGTCGTCCCGACCGAAAAGGTAAGCGTAAAGGTGGGTTGCATTTCCATGGGAGTAACCTCCTTAAAGGGAGTTACCGGCCTTGGACCAGCAACGAATTCCTTCACGTCAGCTGGGCCACGAACAGTAGTAAATGGTTTCATTAGAGCCTCCTGCTATATGAGCGGTGTCTTTGCACCGCCCTTTTGTCAGCATTTTGAGTTCCTTTTTATCCACCTAGATGTTGTTCCAGAATCAAGAGGTTGTGCCGATAGAGGAACAAAAACGGACAAATTGCGTATCCGCACGCAATTCCATGTGGCTTTTGCCCCAAAATTCGCCCTGCGGGGCCCTTGTTGCTTCCTCTGCCTGCAAGCTACTGCCAATTTCCCGCCCATTATCAATAGATTATGGAGTATGGACATTTTCTCCCGGCTGGCACCCGAGATGCCGAATAAGGCTTCCTCGGGACGAAGCAACACTCGGGGCGCAATTATCGTCAGGAGTACTTCATGGCCAGCAACCAAACTAGTTTTGACAAGTTCCTGCAATTCTTCAGTTCATTAAAGTGTGGATTACTGTTCCTTGGCTTGCTGGGAACAGCGATGATTCTTGGTACATTCATCCTGCAAAGGCCCATGGCCCAGGAAGGGCAGATCGAACAGGTCTACGCTCCCCAAGTTGTCCGTCTTTTGAATGTTTTAGGGCTATTTGATGTCTTCCACGCGTGGTGGTTCATCCTTCTTCTTGGGCTGCTCGGCGCCAACATCACGTTGGCATCTATTGAGCGCTTCCCCCAAGTTTGGAGGCTCTATGCGCGGCCTCATTATCTTGCAGATCCTGTCTTTATACGGGCACTACCCTTTCAGAAGGAGATTCCTCTTGGACCGCATTCGCCCTCAGATGCATTGACGCTGGCCTCACAAAGGCTGGAACACCTGGGGTACCCAGCTCGTAAGGATGTCCTCCCGAAAGGCACGCTTTATGTTGAGAAACACCGGCTTGTTCGCCTTGCTCCTTATGTAGTCCATGCCAGCCTGCTCATCATCTTTGCCGGGGCGATCTTGGATGGCACGCGCGGCTATAAAGGATTTGTTAATCTCCGCCCGGGTGTCAGCACTGACACTATCGATCCCCTGACTGGTTCAGGACCCACGCGCCAGCTTGGTTTCAGCTTGCGCTGCGATGCGGCGGGAATGGTGCCCTACCCTGACGGATCACCGAAGCAATACTGGAGCCAGTTGACGGTGCTGGAAAACGGCCGCGAGGTTGAACATAAGAAGATATGGGTGAATGACCCCCTCACATACAAAGGAGTGCGGTTTTTTCAAGCGTCCCTGAGTTCCCTGGGTACGGTCCGCCAGTTGGTAATGGAGGCGACGTGGCCGGAGAACGGAGTGGAAAAGCATAAGGTGCTAACTCTTGCCATGCGGACGCCGGTACCTCTGGACGATCAGGGAACTGACATCGCGTTAGGAGATTTCCTGCCCGACTACGTCTTGCAGGGAAGCCAGATTTCCAATCAGTCGAACGATCCTAATAATCCTGCCATTCACCTTCTTGTACATCGTACCAGTGGCCAGGTGACGAATGCCTGGGTCCTCCCCAAGACACCGCAAACGAATGCTCCGAACGATACTGGCATCAAGTTTCGGTTCGTGAATGTGGATATGGATTCAATGACAGGATTGCAGGTTGCGCATCAGCCCGGGCAGTGGCTGATCTGGGCAGGGTGCCTGCTTCTGGTTACGGGATTAGCGATGGCTTTGTATCTTTCCCATATCCGCATCTGGGGAATTGTGGCGACGGATCGCAATGGGCAGCCGGCCCTTTTGTTAGGTGGGCAGCCCAGCAAGTATCGTGAGAATTTTGAGCGCAAGTTCCACGAATTGACGGATGAAGTGCAAGCCGTTTTATCACAAGTTCCAGCGGAAATAGTGGAGGATGCCCCGGCAGCATGATGGATAAGCCACAAATAAGCAAACATGGGCAAGGCAAACTGAACGTGCAAGTGTGGAAAAAAGACAAAATATCTTAAAGGGCCAAAGTCGTGGAGGCAGGCATTCCGGCCCCAGCAAAATAAGGAGTAGAAAATGGCGAAAGCAATTACCCAAACAACGGGCAGCCAGCAGAGCGCGGCAAGTTGGTTCTTGCTGGTGGTTAGCGTGGCGTGCTTGACGGTACTCGCAATCTCGGTGCCCCATCTGATTACGGCGGGCGGATGGTTTTCCGGGGAAAACGCGGGTGAGAAATTCTTATATGTGGCTCTTATAGCTTATTTGGGTGCGTCGGTATTGTACGGATCTTCCATCGCTTTCCGGCAAGCGGAACTCTCTGCAGGCGCTGTACTGCTGGCCCGAGGCGGCCTGCTGCTGCACTCGATTGCCATTGGAGCGCGCTGGGTTAGCGCCGGGCACGCGCCGCTTTCCAGCATTTATGAAATGGTGTTGGTGTTTTCCTGGGCTGTGGTGGCGTTGCAGACCGTGGCGGATTGGAAATTCAAGCTGCCCTTCCTGGGAGCGATCACGCTGCCCATCGCCGCCCTGGCGCTGATTCTGATGCAAGTGCTGCCAGGAGAGATTCGCCCCCTGGTGCCGGCCTTGCAATCCACCTGGCTGCAGATTCACGTAACGCTGGCCATGTTGAGCTACGCCGGCTTTACCATCTCCTTTGCCGTGGCGCTGCTCTATTTGATCAAGGATGGGGTTTCAGCGGGCAATTTCCTCAGCTGGTGCTCCGCATTGGTGGTGGGAGTGTACGGAACCGTGGCCATCACCAGCATTAAGGGCAGCATGGCGCTGACCATGGCCGCTTTCGACCCGGTAAGCCACGAGAAGGTTATGCTGGCGCCCCACAAGCCTCTGATGGTGCCGCTGGACATGCTGGGCTGGCCGTTTGCCGTCGCTTTGGTATTGGCGGCCGCCACGCTGGCACTGAACCTTGCGGCAAAGTATTCCGCCAAGTCCGGAAGCCTGGACAAGCTGGTCCGCTGGACTTTTCTGGCATCGCTTGGCGCCCAGGCACTCGCTCTGATCCTGCTGCTGGTGAAGGTGAATGGCGCTCCGCAATATCTGGCGCAGTATTCCCAGAGCTTCCAAGTTCGACTTGTGGACAGCCCGTTCCTGCTGGCGGGTATTGCCACCGCGCTGTTCGCCTCCATCGCCTGGAGGGTGCTGGACTGGCGCTATGATTCCATTTCCAGCTACCTGCCCAGCCGTGACAATCTGGACGACCTGATATACAAGACTGTGGCAATCTCGTTTCCTCTGCTGACGTTCATGATCATCGCCGGCGCCTACTGGGCCAATCGCACCTGGGGAACCTATTGGAGTTGGGATCCCAAGGAAGATTGGGCGCTGATTACCTGGCTGACCTACGCGGGATATCTGCACATGCGTCTGACTCGAGGGTGGCGCGGACGGCGCTCCGCCTACTTCGCCATCATCGGCTTCGGCATTGTGATGTTTACGTTCTTTGGAGTCACGTATTTGCTGCCTGGTTTGCATTCGTATGCGTGAAGGGATGGGATAGGGGAGTTGGAGGTGGGTGGAAAGGTGGCAGTTGGCTGTTGGCAGTAGGCAGTCGGTGGTAGGAAGTTGGGAATAGGGAATTGGAAGGATTTAGTATGGAGTTGGCAGTACAGGCACCGGCCACGCCAAATTAATAGTCTGGCCAGTCTAATTTTTCTGCCACTTAGAATAGAATGGTTGCGGCGCAATCAGAGGCAAGTTGGCAAGAGGTGGTACGGAGTACGTAGGCAGTCTGCAGTTGGTAGTGGGCAGGACCGCGATGGGCCGACACAGATTACTAGTCTATTTAGTCTAATTTTTATACATTTAGAATCAGATGGTTGCGAAGCAGTTTCTGGCCAGTGGCCATTGGGCAGATGGTACCCTGCGGTTGGCGGCAGGTAGGAGGGGCCTGCGGGTAAAAGCCATCGGCTCCCTTGGTTTGAAAACGCTGTAGAGGCGGCTTTACGCCACCTTGTTGGGCCCCGCGATCGCGGGGCCGGGTGGCGAGATCAACCCGCCGTTACAGTGCGCCACAAGCAGCCTGCCCCGATCCATTGCGGTTTACGCGCCCGGGCCCGGGCATGCCCAGGACCTGTCCCGATGACGTTAATCGGGACGGCTATGGTACGGAGGAATTCCAATGGGCATCTTGCCCGTGCTCGAGCATGACTAGAATGGCCATGGCGCAATAGCCCTCGTTCCACCGGCATTTTGTCCGTTAGGTAGAGTACCGCCAGGACCTGTTCCCACGTTTTCGTCAGGGAATTGTCCAGATGTTCCAGATCGGCCTGTTCCGTCGGTTTCGATCGGGATTGCCAAGGAACAGCCCTTGAAATAACCAGTTTTGTTGTCCGGCGATCCGGGCTTCATTCCGGGAGACTCCCTCATTTTTCCCGGACCTCCTCCGCCCACCGCGACTCATCGCGGTGGGCGGTTTTTTTTCGCGCTACTTCCTGATGCCGACGCAAAGCTGCCTGTTTACGCAGGCGCCTTATGTGCTTGGATTTTGCAACTAAGACAGTCCCAAAACTGTCGCCCTCGTTATGGCGCTGTCCATTCGCCCGCTCGTAGGATGTCGTATGAGAACGAGAGGCGAAGAAATTAGGCAAGGCTGGCTGAGAAAAGGGAAAGTTCGGACCCGCTCCCAAACCCATGCATTCCTTGCCATTCACTACGGGCAGCGTTATATTGAGCGCCCATTGGAGAAGAGGCCGTGAGACCCCCGTTAAAACAAGAGCTCAATCAGTGGGTCGATACCGGCATCATCGACCAAGAAACCGCTGACCGCATTCGCGCCTTTGCATCCTCCCCTAAATCCCCCGGACTGCGCTGGCCTGCCGTGCTCGCCATTGCTTTTGGCACCCTTATGTGGGGGCTGGCGTCTTGCTTTTCGTCGCAGCGCACTGGGAAGATCTTTCACCCACCCAGCGATTCATATTGGTGCTGGCTATGGTGATAGGGTTCCACCTCGCTGCTTGGGGCACTGATACCTCGCATGCGGGCTCTCGGCCTGGCGCTCCACGCTGTAGGCACGGTGGCTTTGGGCGGCGGCATATTTCTCACCGGGCAGATTTTCAATCTTCAGGAACACTGGCCGGGCGCCATTCTGCTTTGGGCCATCGGCGCCTCGCTCTCATGGTGGGTGTTGCGGGATTGGCTCCAGGCCACGCTGGCCGCTCTGCTGATTCCCGCGTGGCTCGCCTCGGAGTGGAGCGTGCGGACGGAGCACCTCACCGGAAGTGAGCAGGTACTTCTCCAGTTCCTGACTCTCCTTGCCATTACCTATCTCAGCGCTCGTCGTGGGGAGGATGAGTCCAATTTCCGGCGCGCCCTCGCGTGGATTGGCGGACTGGCTTTGCTTCCCCTGACTGCGGTACTTGCTGAGAATCAGGATTGGATCTGGTACAGCAGGCCCGCGTTGTCCTTTTCATTCCGCATGACGGGGTACATTATTGCCTTTGTCGTCCCCCTTCTTACCGCCTGGCTTCTGCGCCGCAAGAGTGCAGCATGGAACGTCTCTTTTGCCGTTTGGGTCTTTGCCGTGTCGGTGTGCAACCATGACGTTTTCGGAGAACTCTCAGTGTATGGTTTGTGCGCTCTTGGAGCGGTAGGTTTGGTTTATTGGGGACTCCAGGAACGGCACCCTGAGCGCATCAATCTGGGCGTGGCGGGTTTTGCCATCACTGTCATTACGTTCTATTTCTCGCCGGTGATGGACAAGTTGGGACGCTCCGCCTCACTGGTGGGTTTTGGACTCCTGTTCTTGCTCGGGGGGTGGAAGCTGGAACGGTTGCGCCGCAAGCTGGTGGCACGCACGGTAGGAGGCGCAATATGAAACCCTTCGCCAAAGCGATTGTGGTCGCTCTGATTCAAGCCACGCTGGTCTGCTCATTGGGGGCGAAACTGCTCCACGACCGCAGCACCCGCCCGCGCGCGTGGTTCAAAACTGAGAGATTTGACCCCAATTTGCCAATCCGGGGCCGCTACTTAAGTCTCCAACTGGAGGTAAAGGACCCGCTTTCCCCGGAGGAGATTGAGAAGTGATATAGGAGCCAATTTGGACCTGCCGGGGGGCGCCCCGGGACACGCGCCTTCCCGCGCTTTCCCCATTTCGGATCTGAATGCGGTTCCATTGAAGTACTTGGCGGAACACCGGTTGCCGTTTTCGATCCCGGGTCTTCAGGCAACGACTGCCCCAACCTGTCTTTCTTACACCGTGAACTCGGCGACCAAATAATTCTTGGTGTGGATGAACCCGTCTTGTACTTTATTCCCGACACTGCCCAAGACCCATCCCGCCATGCTCCTGGCGAGGAGCTTTGGGTACTCGCTACAATCCCGCGCAAAGGCCCACCCCGCCCGATTGCCCTCGGCATCAAGAAACCCGGCGACACCAAGATCCGGACGCTAAGTCTTAACTAGAATGGAGTGACCTTCCGTCGCCGGTGCCATGGCTTGCGCTTCGCTCGTGCGTAATCCCACGGCTCGCAACGGTGGATGAAAATGCGCGAAGCGCTTTTAGACTGCGGCCGCGAAGCTGCCGCTTTGGCCCTTTCGCCTGAATGCGGGATTTTGCAAGAAGGTGTCAACCGCAAACAATGAAAAGCGGCAGCTTCGCGGCCGCAGTCCAAAAATCATTTTGAAGGCCGAACCCGTAGCCACGGTCACCGTTTTTGTGACCGTGGGCTTTTTCTTCTATTGCGGTTCCACAGTCGAACGAAAATGGGGAAAGAGCAGTGACGAGAAACCAAGTCCGGGGTCCGAAGTCGGAAGGACAGTGGTTAGTGGCCAGTGGTTAGTGCCTAGAAAGGGCGAAAAGAGCAGTGACAAGTGAGGAGATTCAATGCCCCTGACGAAATATTGAATCTCGCGCGGAGGCGCAGTGGCGCGGAGCGTCGAAAAACCGGCCTTAAACGGTTTTTACAGACCATTGCGCTTTTGCGGCCCGGCGCCCTTGTGTTTCGTCGCGAGATGATCTTCTCTATTCACGCCTTCTACGCTGGCGCGAGTCCTGGCGTCTCCAAGAAATCCCTCGTCGATAAAGGTCCCGCAAGGTAAGCTGATTCTTGGGATACTTTTTGTACTTCCCTCTTGATTTCACGCGCCATGAACACTGCACAACACCCAAGCCGGTGGAAGGTCATTTTCGCGTTCGCGCTTGTCTACCTGTTCTGGGGGTCCACCTATCTGGGCATCGACATCGCCGTGCAGACGATTCCCCCGGCGCTGATGTGCGCTATGCGGTTTCTGATTGCAGGTGTGGTGCTGCTGGCGTTTTGCGGATTCACCAGGCGCAAGGTTTGGTATTCAGCGCGGCAAATCGCCCTGGCCGGCGTGGTGGGCGTTCTGCTGTTGATGGGGGGCAATCTAACCCTCTCCTACGCTGAGCTTTCCGTGCCCACCGGGCTGGCGGCGCTGATCATTGCCATCACGCCTTTGTGGTTCCTGGTGCTGCACTCGATGCTGCTGGGCCATCATCACGTCTCGCGGCTCGGCAAAGTGGGACTGGCCCTCGGCCTTCTGGGCTTGTTTGTGCTCTTTTATCCCGAACTGACTGCGGACACAGCGCTCGGCCGGAAGGAATTCTGGGCCTCGCTGAGCCTGGTGGGCGGGTCGTTCAGTTGGGCGCTGGGATCGGTGCTGTCAAAGCGTTGGCAGCCGGGCATGGATGGATTCAGCGCAACGGCATGGCAGGTGACCATTGCCGGAGCCGCAAATCTCATTTTCGCGGTCCTGGCGGGAGACTTTTCCCGCGTGGTATGGACAGGGCGCGGAATCGGCGCGGTCATGTACCTCGTGGTGTGCGGGTCCTGGATCGGCTATACGGCCTACATTTGGCTGCTGGAACATGTGTCGACCGCAAAGGTGTCAACCTACGCGTATGTGAATCCGGTGGTGGCGGTCTTCCTGGGATGGTTGATCCTGCATGAGCGCGTGGACCGGTTCATTCTGGGGGGAAGCGTCGTCGTGCTGTTTTCAGTGATTCTTGTCACCAGCGGATAAGGAAAATCCGAAGTCCGAGGTCCAAAGTCCGAAGTCAGAAGAGCAGTGGTTAGTGGCTAGTAGTCATGTCCCACCCTTTGCCCGCCGGTTGGGGAGAGATTACTGCCTACTGCCCACTTCCTACCGCCCACTGCCTACCGCCTACTCCCAATTCCCTACCCCCTATTCGCGGGAAACGCGAAGGCTCGACGCGCTTGCCGGTCATTCCGTATTGGTCATGGCTGATGCGCGGCGCTCCATTTCTGACGCTGACTTTACATGCTCAGGGTAATTCACCACCTGAATCTCGGCGCTGTAGCGATTGCTGGCGCCGGAGGCATCGGCCAGTCCTTCTGAAAGGCGGCCGGCTGTTTGCCGGGCCGCCTCGTCGGCAACGCCCGGCAACACAATGGCAAAAACTTCCGAGGAGAGGCGATAGAGTGAGTCTTCCGCGCGCAGCTTGCGGCGCAGGACTTTGGCCGCGTCTCCCAAAGCCAGCTCGGCTTGAGGACCCCGGGCAAAGATCTCGGAAGGGTTGACTTGTACCAGGAGCAGAGAGAGCGGCTCGCCGACCTGCGCAGCACGGCGGAAGTCCATGGTCAGCCGGTCCTGAAAGTGGCTGAATCCCATCAATGTACCCAGCAGCTCGGCGCTGGATTGCTGTAGGATCTGCGCCAATTGTTCACGTTCTTCCACCAGGCTGGCCCGAAGATTCTTCACCACCCGCATTCGGTTGACCAGGTACAACACCATCAAAATGCAGAGAGCGCAAAAACCGTAAAAAAGAGTGCGTGAGGGCGCCACCGGAATTACCGCAGCTCTGCCGAAGACCGTGGGATACATCAGCAACGCCATGCCGCCGCCCAGTATGACAACCATAATCAGGGCGAGGAAAGACAATTGCTGGTCGCGGCGGTCAATGGTCTTTTGGCTCACCTTGTCAAAAACTTGCATCGTATGCTCCATTCATTGTGATTAGGTCAATTTCCAGCGTTCGGCACGTAACGCCACGATGAGCTTTTATCATTGCCTTGCTTTAGTGTCAATGACGCCATGGATGCATAGCATGAATCTAAGACGGGGAGGATTTTATCACCGCTTTAAATACGCCAGAGCTGGCACCTTACGAATGTCCCCTGCCTTGGGCGAATACGACATCAGGGAAAGCATTCCGCGTAGAAGGTTTGTCTTATCTCTTCCCTTGTAGCCCGGAATGGCACACCACAAATTGCAAAACTGTATAAAATGGAGAATCTGGAACGGGAATGGGGTGCAGCGACCCTTCTGGAGTTCCCAGACTCATCTCCAGCGGGATGGGAAAATCGCGCATCCAGGATTGATCGATGCTTCACCTGTTTCCCCAATAGACGAAAAGGAGCTTCTTAACTTCCATGGCGGATGAAACGTTTTTCTCCTTGCAGGGGCAAGTTGCAGTCATTACCGGGGCGGGGCAGGGAATCGGTGAAGGCATCGCCGTGCGGCTGAGTGAGGCCGGGGCGCGCGTCGCATTGCTTGACACGAACCGCGCCACCGCGGAGGATGCGGCGCAACGGCTGAAGGGCATCGGTGTCCATTGCGATGTCAGGTCAGCTGTGAGCGTGCAGTCGGCAATCGACGAAGTTCGGCGGAAGTTGGGGCCGATTCAAATTCTGGTGAATAATGCGGGAATTACGGGGCGCACATTGCCGCTCTGGGAGCTGGATGAGAACGATCTGGACCAGGTCTACGCCGTCAATTTCAAGGGAGTGTTTCTGACCTGCAAGGCGGTGATTGCGGAGATGCTTTCGCAGGGCTATGGAAGAATTCTGAACATCGCCTCTATCGCCGGCAAGGAAGGCAACCCCACGCTGATTCCCTATTCCAGCACCAAAGCCGCTGTCATTGGTCTTACCAAAGCGCTGGCCAAGGAAGTGGCGGGCAAAGGCAACATCACCGTCAATGCCATCTCCCCCGCCGTGATTCGAACCAAAATTCTGGATGGGGTTGCCAGGGAGACCGTTCAGTACATGATCAGCAAAATCCCCATGGGACGCACGGGTACCATTGAAGAGATCGCGGCACTGGTGCACTACCTGGTTTCGCGCGAGGCATCGTTTACAACAGGTCAGTGCTATGACATCTCGGGGGGAAGAGCAACTTACTGAAAAGAGAGCTGCCAGTGGTCAGAAATCAGTTTTCGGGCCCCTGCCGTGAGGACATTCTCTGCGCCTCTCGTCCCAGCGGTGAGGCTGCTTTTTTTGGGCGGAGGAAGACGGCGAGGTACCACGCGCTTCGGAGCGGTGGCCGTGCATCATGAGGGAGCGGGGCCGATTCCCTTGGAGGGAACAGGCCCCGCGTCCCGATCTAAGACATGCTACGCCTTGGCGGCGGCAGGCTTTTCTTGCTCAGTGCGGACGGTGCGCAGCCGGGCGGCCTTGCCACGCAGCTTGCGGAGGTAGTAGAGCTTGGCGCGGCGCACTTTGCCGGACCGCACCACCTCAATCTTATCGATCACGGGCGAGTGCAAGGGGAAGATTCTCTCCACCCCGGTGCCGAAGGAGATCTTGCGGACCGTAAAGCTGGAGTGGTTGCTGGCGCGACGAAGGCCAATTACCGTGCCTTCGAAAATCTGGATTCTTTCCTTTTCGCCTTCTTTAATCTTCACGTGGACTTTCACGGTGTCGCCGGGGCGAAACGGCGTGACGTCCTTCTTCAACTGCGACTGTTCAACTTTTTCGAGCAAATTCATTTCTCTATTCTCCCCAACTTTTCGAAAGCGTTTTACAGGGGCTGGAATCCAGCCTTGCCGCTCCGGCCTCGAAAGAAATTGTCAAATTCGGTCGCGGCGGGTTCAACCCGCCCTTGCACTTCTGGCGGCGCATCGCCACCGTTACCAAGCTCAGCGCTGCTCCTCTGCGCTCTTAAGGGACTCCAGCCAGCTGCGGTCTTCCTCGCTCAGAGGAACCTGGGCGAGCAAGTCAGGCCGTCGCCGCCAGGTTTTTTCCAGCGCCCGCTGGCGGCGCCACTGGCGAATTTTCTCATGGTCGCCGGAAAGCAGAACATCCGGCACCTTTAAATCTCGAAATTCCGCCGGGCGCGTGTAATGCGGGCAATCCAGCAAGCCGTGCCGAACTTCCGCCGACGCACCGGCCGGAACCGCAAAGGAATCCTGTTCGCTCGATTCCTCGTTCCCCAGCACGCCGGGCAGCAGGCGAACCGTGGATTCCATCAAGACCGCGGCGGGCAGTTCACCACCGCTCAGAACGAAGTCACCGATGGAGATCTCATCGGTCACAAGATTTTGCGCCACTCGTTCGTCAACACCTTCGTAGCGGCCGCAAATCAAAACCACACGTTCAGCGTGTGAAAGGTCCTCCGCCACCGCCTGCGTCAGCAGATGTCCCTGGGGAGAAAGCAGAATCACTCTCAGGTTCTGCTCCGGCGCTTCGCTTCGAATCGCTTCCACTGCCCGGAACACCGGTTCGGGCTTGAAAACCATGCCCGGCCCTCCGCCAAAAGGCCGATCATCCACCGTATGGTGCTTGTCGTCCGTGTACTCCCGCAAATCGTGCAACTCAATCTCGGCGTGACCGGAAGCCATGGCCCGCTTCAGCAGCCCGTGCTCCAGGATGCTGGCAAAGAAGTCGGGGAAGATCGTTATCACATCGAACTTCATGACATTCAGGGCGATTGTTAAAGGGTGAAATGTAAAGGTCAAAGGATAAACCCAGTTCTCGACTTCACCTTTTAGCCTTTAGCCTTCAACCTTTGCCCTTTCCCATCGACCCCTACTCATTCAACTCCAACAGATCATCCGGCGGATCGATCACAATGGTCTGAGTTGCAAGATCGATCCGGGTACAAATTTCCTGAGCCAGAGGAATTAGCACTTCACTTTTTCCATCGGGCCGCCTGACGTGGAGCACATCCACGCCGCCCGTAGGTTCTACCTCAACCACCGTTCCAATTTCCCGTCCCTGGCGTTCCCAAATGACGCGGCATCCATACAATTCGCACAAGTAATAACGGTGCGGGGGAAGCGGTGCGCGCTGTTCCCAGGGGATCAGAAGCTCAATCCCGCGTAGACCCGAAGCACTCTCAATGGAGTCGATGCCGGCGAACTTCAGGATGATTTGGCCCTTATGGGGCCAACTGCGTTCCAAGCTGAACGGCTTCGGAGCCTGGCCGGGAAGATCCAGGAACGCCGTTTGGATCTGTTGGAAGCGCTCCGGGAAATCGGTAAGGATTTCCGCAGCCACCTCTCCCTTGCGTCCTTGGGGCCGAAGAATGCGCGCGATGGCCAGGTATTTCCCGGTTGCGTTTTCCGCCAATGCCTCTCCTGCCCCGCTGGCCATTTCCGTCCGCAGGTGAGACGAAAGCCCCTTTATTCCAGGATCTCAAGCGTAAAACGCTTCTTGAGCTTCATGCCTGCGGCATTCAGGATGGTTCGGACCGATCGAGCGGTCCGCCCCTGTTTTCCGATCACCTTGCCCAAGTCGGAGGGATCCACCCGCAATTCCAGCACGGTCACTTGTTCACCCTCCACTGCCCGCACGGAAACCTGGTCGGGATGATCCACGAGCGCTTTGGCGATGGCTTCGATTAGGTCTCTCATCTGGCCCTCCCGCGCACTTGAAGTGACTTTCCAAACCTGCTTGGAATCAGTGTGTTGAACGCATAACCGCAACTATTGTGGGCCCTGCGGTTGACGCAAAGACTAGGCGGCCGGAGCAGGCGCCGGAACCGGAGCCTTCTTCAAGAAACTCTGAACCGTTTCGGAAGGCTGCGCACCTTTGCCAATCCAATAATCCACGCGCTCGCGTTTCAGCACGATTTCCGGCGGCGTATGCCGGGGATTATAATGGCCAATAATTTCCACAAATCGCCCGTCGCGAGCCCTCTCACGATCAATGACGACCACTCGATAACTACGTTTCTTTTTAGCCCCTGTTCGGGCCAAGCGTATTCTTAGCAACCTTTCCCCCTTTTGATTTTCGATGGTCGATTGACGATTGTTCATGCGACTTCTTTACTCGTCAACCGACGTTCGGCTATCGACAATTCACTGAACAAGCAATTCGGCTGGCGGAGGCAGTTACGCCCCCGAACCCGCCGGCATGCGCAGCTTGCTGAGTCCCCTGCCCAGCAGGCTTGTACTCATGGTCTTCATCATTTTCCGCATTTGGAAATACTGTTTCAAAACCTGATTGACCGCCTGGACGGAAGTTCCGCTCCCGCGGGCAATGCGCTTTCGCCGCTTGCCGTTAATGATCTCGTGATTGCGGCGCTCCTGATTGGTCATGGAATTGATGATGGCTTCAATGTGAATCAGCTCCTTCTCATCCACCTTGACCTTACCCACATCCTTGAACATACCAACCTTGGGAAGCATGCCCAGCATCTGTTCCATTGAGCCCATATTGCGAACCTGGTTCAGTTGATCGCGAAAATCTTCCAGCGAAAAAGTGTCTGTCTGGAGCTTGCGATGAACGTCCATCGCCTTTTGCTTGTCAATCTTCTGCTCGGCCTTTTCAATCAACGAAAGGATGTCACCCATGCCGAGAATGCGTGAGACGATCCGCTCCGGATAGAAAACTTCCAGTTGATCGTATTTTTCACCGATACCCATGAACTTGATGGGCTGGCCGGTGATGTAATGAATGGAGAGCGCCGCGCCGCCACGGGCATCACCATCGAGCTTGGTCAGGATCACGCCGGTTGTGCCCAGACGCTCGTGAAACTCCTGGGCGCTGCGCACCGCGTCCTGCCCGATCATGGCGTCGGCAACCAGCAGGACTTCGCTGGGACGTAACTTGGTGCGCAATTCACCGACTTCGTTCATTAACTCCTGGTCAATGTGGAGGCGGCCGGCCGTGTCAATAATCAGCACATCGTGACCACGGTCGGCGGCATCCTTGCGCGCGGCCATTGCCAACTGGATGGGCGAATTCATGCCCTCGCCGGTAAAGATCGGAATGCCAGTGGCCTTGGCAATGATCGCCAACTGCTCCCGCGCGGCAGGACGATAAACGTCAGTGGACACCAGCATCGGGCGCCGCTTTCGCCCAGCTAGCCAAAGTGCCAATTTGCCAGAGGTCGTGGTCTTGCCCGAACCCTGAAGGCCGACCATCAGGAAGACCGTGGGGAATTCCTTGGAAAAAGTCAGAAGTGACGCTTCGCGACCGAGGATGCCAATCAGTTCGTCGCGGACGATGCGGATCACTTCCTGCGCCGGCGAAAGGCTGGCGCGAACTTCCTCTCCCAGAGCCTTGACGCGAACCCGGTCAAGCAATTCCTTTACGACATTGAGGTTGACGTCGGCATCGAGAAGCGCCAAACGAACCTCGCGCAAGGATTGATCCACTACCTCGTCGTTAAGAACCCCCTGAATACGGAGAGACTTAAAAACTTTTTGCAGCCGGTCTTGGAGTGCGTCAAACATTTGTATCAGCCAGCGATAAAGACAAATCCACAGGGCCAGTTCCAGCCCGGCGCGGAACGGCAAAAGGGACAACTACTTATTTTACGCCCTTTACCAAATTCATGCAAAGCGCGTCTTTTCAATATATCACCAGAAGCCTGTGGAGGGAATGACGAAACCACCGGCATGCCAGGGGACCCCAGGGGGAATACAGCGCCGAGCGACAGCAGTAGGTTAGATCAGTCCCCCGTCCTTGTGGTGGGTTCGCCAGCAATTAAGTTGCTCGACTGCCACTGACAGCACGCAGATCCCACCGGCAATGGAGACGCTAATCTCCAGGAGGTATTGCAGGACGTCTTCATGAGTGAGGGCGCTAACCCTGGCCGCCAAAGCGAATCCGTGCCCAACGGCCCAAAGTCCGATAATGCCACACAACACGAGAGTAGCAACCCGAAGGGCAGTTTTGAACATAGCCGCCCACCTCTTCCGCCCGAAGGGCGCCGGAATCAGTCCAGATCATAGATACACCTGAAAGGGTTCCGGGTCAACGCCCGCAGACGATCCCCTCAGGGCAGACTTTTTAGTGCTGAATTCGCCCACAAGGTGATGAAAAGGCGCGCATTTGCGGCATCGACAGTTGCAAAGAGAACGCGGCCCCTCAAACTGATCTATCTCAACAATTTGAATGGACCGAAAGGAAAGACGAGCCACAGGCTGGAATCCCGCTGCTTGCTCCTGGGAGGGAAGCAACTAAAGATTCAGGAGATAATCGGAAGCCGTCAGGTTTCCGAATCTTACCGTATTCACGCGCTCACCCACCACATTGGCAAAATACTCGAGGATGGCTGTCAACTTCAGAGCGGCAGGCGCTTCCCGCAATTTCAGCAAGTGGCGCGAAACCAGTGTGGCGAAAACCACCTTGAAGTAAACAATCAAAAGGCGCTCTTCATAGCTATATCGCTGGTTGACGTTCGCCGCATTCTTAAGGAGGTAGGTTAGCGCCAGGAAATCACACTTAAGTGTCAGTGCCAGCCTCGGGTATTCAATGGGAGCTCCCAAATCCTCAATAGACTTCCTGACGGATGGAAACTCCAGGCGATTGGCATTAACGATCGATTGGGAAAACTCCTGGGCGAACTGCCGGCGCAGGATTTTCTGGCAGAGCACCTGGAGATAAAAGAAGAACAACCCAGTCGAAACTATCAAAATTAAGGCGCCCATGAACATAATCCACCTCGTTGCCTCTAATCGGCAACGGCCTCTAATAAGCGCGGTTTCTTCCCCAGCTTGGTATTTAACGCAATAGCCTGCGGGTTCTTACCAATGGCATAAATCCAAATAAACAACATTCCCAGCGTGAAGAGGGGGCTAAAGTATCGAAAGAGGTTGGTGGCAAAAGTCCCGCCGACTGTGACGTGAACCAAGGCCAAACTGGCAGCCTCTCCCGCGAACTGAACGCCCAACCCACAAACCAATAGTCCAAGCTCATCGTCTTCGATTTCAAGTTGCTGGATCATGACGTACAGAAGGGTGTTGAGAACCAGGCAGCTAAAATATAGGTTTTGGCTGAATTCGACGATGAACTCAGTTGAAAGGTCTGCGTAGTTTTTGGTAAGAGAAAGGGCCGATACTCCGAGGACAATGACGAAGACAGAAATCAGCGATAAGCGGACAACCGCCCACTTTTTCTTGTCTGGGGAGAAAGCTCGGCGGAAGAATGCGCAAACGAGAAGAAATGCGCCTAAGGCAAGACCTACGTCGGACACCCAGTAGAAATAGAAGTACTGGCGAGAACTTTGGCCAAAGAAACTGAGCGATGCGGAACGCGCAACGCCGTCAAGCAGAAACAACGACGCCACATAAAGGAACAAAACCCTAAGACGCCGCCATCTTCCCTGCCAAATGAGGAGCAAACACACTACTGCCTCAACTACGTAACCTGCGTATTGAAGGCCGTAAGTGAGAATTAAGTCGCTCATGAGCGTTGCGGAAGGTGCATCCCTTTATGCGCTTCCGACCGCTCAATCCTGCGACGGAAGCTAACTAGCTGATGTGCTGCCCGCTATGAGGCCCACCCGTTGGAACCGGGCTCGTGCCAATGTGCGGTCCGCCCGTCGGAACCGGGCTTGTACCGATGTGCGGCCCACTATGAGGCCCGCCGGTTGGAACCGGGCTCGTGCCAATGTGCGGTCCGCCCGTCGGAACCGGGCTTGTACCGATAGCGATCATGCCTAACGGCGCCAGCGATGACTGATTTGTTCCAAATCCCCCAACAGTTCGCCGAACCGTAACGCTGGTCAATACCACCAACAGAGCGAGCAAGACCGCTAGATTGAAGTTCTTCACGACTTTCCTCCAGATGCGAGATATCGATCTGGGGGAAAGCCTATTCCATTACGGATTACAAGTCAATACGATTTTTGACACCTGTCCCCTAGCCAGCATTTCGGATAAATTGACCCGAACGTCAAGCAATGGCAACAAGTACCTAAAACCGTACGACAATCTTCACGTGCTACTGTAATTTCCTACCAGTACTCTGGCAATAGTACCGAGGTACCATGCCGCATATGTCAGCCACGTCCTGTTTCAGTAAGATCCAAAAACCGAATTGCAACTTTCACGAGCTAATGTAATTTCGATCCAGTACCCTGGCAATAGTACGGGAGTACTATGCCACCCAAAATCCGAAACACCCTCGTCGAGCGCAGGAAACGTCACGCATCTTGCCTGCCGGCCGGCCCTGAGGCGCCTATAAACATTCAATGGCGATGAGTTGACCCCGGAGGGGGTGAGTGGCATCATACTTAGGAATCTTCTCAGGACGTTGCGGAGGGGCTGCATGAAAAACAAAAAGCCATATCTACCCATCATTCTTGTGGCAGGAATTGTGGCGGTTTTGCTGCTGGCAAGTTTTCCTCCCAAGTGGTTTGCCGCGGCTCAAGAACCGCCGCAATCAGACCAACAGCCGACATCGGGGCCGCAGCCGGATGTGGGCGAAACCGTTCTGGTTCCCAAGAAGAAGTCCCAGCCCGCTACTACACAGCCTACGACGACACAACCTACTGCCGACCAGCCAGTGCCTTCGCAGCCAGGGACAAAGCCGGAAAAGATCAATCCCAACGACATCTATACACTTTCAACTTCCACCAATCTCGTGAACGTCGATGTGATGGTTGTCGATAACAACGGAAACCCGATTCACACCTTGGACAAGAAGAACTTCAAGTTATTTGATGACGGCGTCCCGCAAGCCGTCACCAACTTCGGAACCGGCGAAGCACCCATGACGATTTGTATGCTGGTGGAGTTCAGTAATCGTTGGTGGCCCTTCCTCTACATGACGCTGCGATACGGCTACGATTTCCTAAATGTGATTCACCCCAAAGACTGGGTCGCCGTCGTCTCATTTGACATGAAGAGTCAAATCCTCACCGATTTCACGCAGGACCGCTCCGAGGTGCGCGCGGGCCTGGATCAACTGCGCATCCCCGGATTTAGTGAATACAACTTTTATGATGCGCTGGCTTTTGTCCTGGATAGGATGAAGGAAGTGCACGGACGGAAGGCCGTCGTGGCTATTGTGACCGGCCTTGATAGTTTCAGCAAGCTGACGTACGATCAGACCCTGAAGATCGTCCGGGCATCAGATACTCCGGTCTACCCGGTCAGTATTCTTGAATTTTTGTCAGTACGCAGCCCAAGCGGCAACCTTCCTGGCAACATCGCCACGGGCCGGATTCAAGCAATCGATGTTTTGCAGGCCGAGAACGCGCTGAAGACCATGGCGTCTTACTCCGGCGGCCAGGCCTATTTCCCGCGCTTCGAGCAGGAAGTGCCGGATGATTACCAACAGATCGCGCAGCGGCTGCGCACGCAATATAGCCTGGGCTTTGTTCCCACCAATGCGACGAAGGACGGTCAGTTCCACAAGCTCAAGGTGGCCCTGGTGGACGAGCAGGGAAACCCGCTCGAGATCATGAATGAGAAGGGCAAGAAAGTGAAGTACCACATTGTGGCGCGCGATGGCTATTACGCCCCGAAATCTTAGTGCGAAAAGTGGCGCACGCCCGTCAGGACCATGGCGATGCCGTGCTGGTTGGCGGCGGCGATGACATCATTGTCACGAACTGATCCGCCAGGCTGAACAATTGCGGTTACTCCTGATCGCGCTGCTTCTTCCACTCCATCTGCGAAGGGAAAGAAGGCGTCGGAAGCAAGCACCGTGCCCTCCAGTGCGTGCTTCAAGTCCCGTGCTTTGTTTGCTCCCAGCTTGACCGAATCCACGCGACTCATTTGCCCTGCCCCCACGCCTACGAGGACACCTGCCCGCACATAAACGATGGCGTTCGATTTGACGTGCTTCACGATTCGCCAGGCGAAGATCAATGCCTCCATCTCCTCCGCCGACGGCCGGCGTTCCGTAACGCATTTCCACAGATCGGGTTGGGCCGGCAAGGAATCGGAGGTTTGGACCAGAAGCCCTCCACCAACTGCTTTCAACTGGATTCCGAATTCGTCACCAAGGGTTGCCGACATATCGAGAAGGCGAAGGTTTTTCTTTCCCGCCAAATGCTGAAGCGCAGAGGCATCAAAACCGGGCGCCACGACGGCCTCCACAAAAAGTTTTGCCAGTTCCTCCGCGGTAGGCCCATCCACGGCGCGGTTAAAGGCGATTACCGATCCGAAGGCGGAAACAGGGTCAACATCCAGTGCGCGCAGGTAACTTTCCACCAGTGTTGCCGCGGTCGCCGCTCCACAGGGATTGGTGTGCTTAATAATTACCGTGCTGGGCTGGGTGAATTCCTGCACCAAACGCCAGGCGGCTTCCAAATCCACCAGATTGTTGTAGGAAAGCTCCTTGCCCTGGAGTTGCGGGGCCGCCGCAAGGCCTCTTCCCGCAGTGGTGGGGTTGCGATAAAGTGCGGCCTTCTGATGCGGATTCTCCCCGTACCTTAAGTCCATCACCTTGCGGTAATTCAGGTGGAGGGCGTCAGGAAATTCTCCGTTGGCCATCTTCTGAAGTGTGGTGGAGATGGCACTGTCATAAGCCGCTGTGGTCGCAAATGCCTTGCGTGCCAACCGGGCGCGAGCTTCCCTCGAAATGCTGCCCTTATTCTTCTCGAGCTCTTCCAGGACTCCGGGATAATCCGCAGCATCCACCAACACTGTGACATCCTCAAAATTTTTCGCGGCGGAGCGCAGCATCGAGGGACCACCAATGTCGATATTCTCGATCAAGTCTTCCAATGTCACGCCAGGCTTCATCGCGGTTTTTTCAAAGGGATAGAGATTCACGATAACCATGTCGATGAACTCAATGCCGTGTTCCATTACCGCCGCCTGGTGCTGAGGATTTGACCGGATGGCCAGCAAGCCGCCATGAACCTTGGGATGAAGTGTTTTCACCCGGCCGTCCAGCATTTCTGGGAATCCGGTTAAATCTGAGACATCCCTCACCTTCAGGCCCTTCTCACGGAGTAGCTTCGCGGTGCCGCCCGTGGAGAGCAGTTCAACTTGCAAAGATGCGAGAGCCGATGCCAATTCAAGGATACCGGTTTTATCGCTGACGCTGATCAATGCCCGTGATATCTTTCGCATAGGAACCCCTTTGGGAGAAGCAGGAGCCAGGAACAAGAAGCCAGGAGAAAAAGCTTCTCTATCAATCCCTGTCTTTGGTTCAGATAGAATTAGAGTTAGGGCCTTCGACTCCTGATTCCTATCTTTTGACGCCTGTCTCCCGACTTTCTCATTCCGCTCTTGCGGCTTTAAATTTAACCTTGCCACCTTCAATGGAGATGGAAAATTGCACCCTCTCGCAGCGCAACCTTTCCTTAATTTGCCCGGTCTTCTCTTTGATGAATTTATGGAAGGCGGCTGGGTCAAGGTTGCTGATGGACTCCCCTGCCTCGACTCTGGCCCGTTTCATGGCTTCCAGAAGCAGGGTGATTTTTTCCGCCTCCGCATCCGGGTTCGAACAGACAATGCGCACGGTATTGACTGCCGCAGGGTTCCTCATCTTTTCGATGACGCGCTTCTGCAGGGTGCCGAGAGTGCGCCCTTCTTCCTTTTCCTGAAGCTTGCGCCGCCAAAGTTGCGCTTGGACGGCGTACTTCTGCGCCAGGGCCGTGAAGCGGAAGCGCTGGGCGAAGTTCAACTTTGCCTGATCGCTGGAATATCGCTTGATCATGGTTTCCACCTTGAACAAGGTATCGCGAGGAGGGCGAGGGGTGGCGCCATTAAAATAGATTTCGTATTCAATCTTGAGACGTCGGAGATCGTCTTCAAGCCGGTTAAACTCTTCGTCAACTGTCACTGGAACGCCTCAAGTCCTGTTCAGGAGTCGGAATTATACCGCGTTTGAAACAAGCTGCGTCAACCGGAAAGTTGACGGGCTTAGCCGACTGTGTTGAAATTACGGACGGAAACGGGTGCGGGATTGGGGGTTTGGGGGGTTGGGGGTTAAGGATTAAGGCTTAACACTGATCCTCGGATTGCGTCCGTCCAATAATGGAGAACGTAAGGGTTGGAACTGATTGCCTAATCCCCAACACCTTATCCCAAGCCCCAACAATTGCCCTATGGACTCTCCCCGAAGCGTTCCCGAACCCGTGGCTGCCGCCTTACTTCGCCAGATTCCCCCGGTGGATGAATTATTGAATCGCCCGGGCATCCGTGAACTCGAGGGGCGAATAGGTCATTCACTCGTGCTGGAAGCGGCCCGGAAAGTACTGCAAAGCTTGCGGGAAACAATCTCCCGCGGAAGCATCACCAAGGTTTCCGGGGAATGGCTGGAAGAGGAAATCCTCCGAGAAACCCATGCCATGACCGAATTTTCACTCGAGCCCGTCATCAACGCCACGGGAGTCATTCTGCACACCAACATGGGACGGGCACCTCTGGCCGCGGAGGCACTTGCCCACTTGGTCCGGGCAGCAGAGGGCTATTCCAACCTGGAATACGATCTGGAGCGCGGAGAGCGCGGGGAGCGCGACGTTCATACGGACCGGCTCTTCAGCCGCTTGCTGGGAGCGGAGCGCTCGTTGGTGGTCAACAATAATGCCGCCGCTGTCTTCCTGGCCTTGAATACCCTGGCCGAGGGCGCGGAAGTTATCGTTTCACGGGGCGAGTTGATCGAAATCGGGGGATCGTTTCGCATTCCTGACGTCTGCGCCAAGAGCGGGTCCACGCTGCGCGAAGTGGGCACCACCAACCGCACGCGCGCCGACGATTATGCCGCGGCCATAAACGAGCGCACACGCGTGCTGCTGAGGGTGCATCCAAGTAATTTTCGGATTGTGGGCTTTACGCAGCGGCCCGGTTTGGAGGAATTGGCGGAATTGGCCCGCAAGCACAACCTGCTGCTCATGGAAGACCTCGGCAGCGGCTGCATAGTTGATCTCACTTCTTGTGGTGTGCGCGATGAACTGCCGGCCAGCCTAAGTTTGAAGGGCGGGGCTGATGTCGTGACCTTTAGCGGCGATAAGCTGCTGGGCGGCCCGCAAGCGGGAATTCTGGTGGGGAAGCGCGAACTCATGGAGCGAATTCGGCGAAACCCGCTGTTTCGCGCGCTGCGCGTGGATAAACTGACCATCGCCGCGCTGGAAGCCACAGTCTCTATCTATTTGCAGGGTCGGCTGGATTCCATCCCCGCCTTGGCCATGATGCGCCTCTCCAAGGAGTCAATCGCGTTGCGGGCGGAGCGGCTGGCCAAGGCGATTTCCGCGCAACCGGGCTTTTCGGCCATGCTCCGGGATGGAGAATCCATTATCGGAGGCGGCTCCACGCCCGGCCAAACGCTGGCCACTTCTCTTGTCGCGATCCGGCATAGCCAACATAGCGCGGCGAAGTTGGAGGCGATGCTCCGGCGGCAGAAACCCGCCATCGTGGGTCGCGTCGAGCAGGACGAATTTCTCATGGACCTTAGAACGGTGACGGAAAATCAGGATGGAAAGATCGCTCAAGCCTTTGAAAAAGTTGCCAGTCGTCAGTAGTCAATGGCGAGTAGAAGCCATCGTGCCGGCCGCAGACAACCGTAAGCTTGTTATACTGTGCCCTAGGCATGGCGCTATTCGAAGTAGAGGATTCTTGTCTGACAACTGAAACCGAATAACTGAAAACTCTTCAATGAAAGCACTATATTTCGACGGCAAACTGAGTCTGCGTGAAGTGCCGAAGCCCGCACGTGGGCAGGGCGAGGCATTAATAAGAGTTTTGCTGGCGGGAATCTGCGGAACCGACCGGGAAATCCTGAAGGGCTATTCGAGCTTCCACGGCATTCCCGGGCATGAGTTCGTCGGTCGTGTCGTGGAATGTGATGACTCCCAGTGGATCGGAAAGCGCGTAGTGGGGGAAATTAACCTTGCCTGCGGCCATTGCTCGTGGTGCGCAAAGGGATTGGGCCGACACTGTCCGCAACGGACAGTGCTGGGAATTGTGAACCGCCCGGGAGTATTTGCGGAGTATGTTGCCCTACCAGTCGAGAATTTGCACGTAGTGCCAGATGAGATATCTGATCAGGCTGCGACCTTCACCGAGCCCGTGGCGGCTGCATGTGAAATTCTGGAGCAGATGACACTGGCGCCGGGGACTCGGGTGGCCCTTGTTGGCGACGGGCGGTTGGGGCTCCTGGTGGCCCAGGTGTTGAAGCACGCCGGAGCGCAGGTCATACTGATTGGGCGACACGGTTGGAAGTTGGATATGGCGCGTGACTGGGGCATCAAGGCCTTAAGCAAGGACGACGAGAAACTTGCCTCTAGCAGCTTTCCCTTCACGGTGGACACTACCGGGTCGCCCCATGGACTGGCTGAAGCCCTGCGCCTGGTGGAGCCGCGCGGCACCGTGGTGATGAAATCCACATTTCACGGTACTGCAAACTTTGACGCCACCAAACTGGTGGTGGATGAGGTTACACTTCTCGGTTCCCGTTGCGGGGTCTTCGCGCCGGCTCTGGATTTGCTTCGGCATGAATACGTGTCGGTTCGATACCTGATTTCCAGGATATTTCCCCTGGAGCGGGGGCTTGAGGCTTTTGAGTATTTGGACCAAACTTCGGCGTTGAAAGTTCTGCTGGAGATGGGAACATGAGGGTATACAGCATGATGGGTTTGCCGGCTCGAAAATCTGTTCTCTTCCACCTTCAGATCGTGTCACTCCTGATCCTGTTTTTGGGGGTGGGCATGGCGGAAGGGAAGAAGAAAGCGCCACCACCACCGCCCACCACATTACCCGAGCGAGTCAACGCCCTGGCGAAGCAGCTTCCGGGCGTAATGCTGGTGGATGCCGATCCTATCACCAGTCAGATTCAAAAACTGGTGGTGGATCACATGTCGGATTGGATGGCAAACCGCACGCCGACGGACGTGGAAGCGCGCCGCGAATTGGAAAGCGTTTTCTCCCTCCTGCATTATCCTGAGGTGGCTCAGCCCGCTGCTTTCGCCTACCCATGGAAAGGGCAAATGGTGATTGGCGCAGGATACACCCTGGGCTGGACAGACTTTGACCGTCAGAATGTGGTGGCCATCTTTACCAGCAGCGGCGGCAAGAGCCACCTGGTGACGATTACAAATTTTGTGCCGCGAACCGACTTGAATTATGAGATGCTTCCCCAACTCGCCTGGGAGGACCTCAGGTTTTTCGTTTATGGTTTCCGTCCGGGTAAGAGCCAACCGCGCCTTTCTGTGGTTCTCTATTCATTTGATGGACAGAACCTGAAGACGCTTTGGCAAAGCCAGGACATCTATGACGGAAAGATAGAATTCCTGAAGGATCGGGTCATTATCCGTCACCTGAACGAAGATGAGTACGTGCAAGCCGTTGAGGAAAAACGCAAGCCATCACGCCACCTGGCCACGTACCAGCTTACTGCCACGGGAATTCAGTTTCTGGATGAGCACGACATTCCTTTTTAGCTGAATTTACATAACCTATTGCTGTTCACATGGAGACTCTATATGCCTGACTATCGTTATCTTCTTTCCGAGCGAGAAATTCCCAAAGTCTGGTACAACGTAATTCCCGACCTGCCTTCGCCCATGTCACCACCGTTGCATCCCGGCACGCTACAGCCGGCGGGACCGCACGATCTGGAGGCCATCTTTCCCTACGCGCTCATTGAGCAAGAAGTTACAGCGGCGCAGAACATTCCTATCCCGGAACCGGTGCTCGACATCCTGCGTTTGTGGCGGCCCACGCCCTTGCACCGCGCGTTGCGGCTGGAAAAAGCGCTGGGGACACCGGCCAAAATCTTTTTCAAGAACGAAGGAGTCTCGCCCGCGGGCAGTCACAAGCCCAACACGGCAATCGCCCAGGCGTATTACAACAAGGCTGCTGGGGTCAAACGCCTGACCACTGAGACCGGTGCGGGACAGTGGGGCAGTTCGCTCGCGCTCGCTTGCAGTGTGTTTGGCATGGAGTGCATGGTCTACATGGTGAAGTGCAGCTTTTACCAGAAGCCGCATCGCCGCACCATGATGGAAACCTGGGGCGCGAAGTGCGTTCCCTCTCCCAGCGAACTGACGCAGGCGGGACGAAACATTCTTGCCGAAGATCCTGACACTCCGGGCAGCCTGGGCATCGCCATCAGCGAAGCGGTGGAGGACGCGGCCACCCGCAAGGACACAAACTACTCGCTTGGCAGTGTGCTGAACCACGTACTGCTGCACCAAACCATAATCGGGCAGGAAGCCATTGCCCAGATGAAACTTGCCGGAGCCTCCCCCGACATCGTAATTGGCTGTTGCGGTGGCGGAAGCAACTTTGCCGGAATCGCTTTTCCCTTTGTTCCAGAAAAGGCAGCGGGCAAGAACATCCGCTTAATTGGAGTGGAGCCCGCCGCCTGCCCCACGATGACAAAGGGTATCTTTGCTTATGACTTCGGCGATAAGAGCGGTATGACACCGCTATTAAAAATGGATACGCTGGGGCACGACTTCATTCCACCCGGCATCCACGCGGGCGGCCTACGCTACCATGGCATGGCCCCTCTCGTGAGCCTGCTGCACCGCGAGGGCATCGTGGAAGCGGTGAGCTATCCGCAATTGAAGTGTTTTGAAGCTGCCCGGACCTTTGCCCGCGCGGAGGGCTTGATCGTGGCACCGGAAACCTCCCATGCCATCTGCTGCGTGGTGGACGAAGCGCTGAAGGCGAAAGAAGAGGGCAAGGAGAAGACGATCCTCTTCAACCTCAGCGGCCATGGGCATTTTGATATGGCTGCGTATGAGAAATACTTTGCCGGCGAGCTTTTAGATTACGAGTATCCGCAGGCGAAAATTCAAGAGGCGCTGGCACACTTGCCAAAAGCCTCCTGATCTATTGATTACGCAGACTTCACAGATGAAAAAGCTTTCAATCATCAGCGATCAGCGGGTACCTTAGCTCATCGCTGGTGGTTGGAAGCCAAGTGGGCAGAATTTGCATCTGCTTAATCTGAGGACTAAGCATCGTTACCGAGTTCCAGAACAAAATATTCGGCAGGAGTCGTTCCCGGGTTGCGGACTCCGTGTTCGTCGTTGGATCCGACGAAAGCCACAGAGCCGGGCCCCAAGCGGGTGGACTTCCCGCTGATCGTCACCTCGAGCATTCCTTCTCTGACCAGGAACATCTCCTCATGCAGATGGTGATGCGGTGGGTGTGGCATTCCCTCCGGGCCCAGGCGGGTCTGGTGCACTTTCAGCAGGCAGCCGTCGTGGAGTTGGCCGGCAAGCACCGAGCGGAATTCATTTTCACCATTCTTGTGTACGGGCATTTCCTCATACGGATATGCCTTGCTGGACAAGGGCGCGCCCTGTGCAATTGAAGCCTGTGGTACAGCCAGGGCGGCAGCCAGCAAGCCCAAATCTCTTCTTGTAAGCATCATCGAATACCTCTCTTCTTAGCCGTTTGGCACAATGCGCCAACCAACAGTAAGCCCTTCCGTCAATGTAAAGTGCGCGTCCCCTTCACAAAATCCATATCCAGAACGTGCCCTTTGAAATCAATATGGAGTTGGTCTGAGTCGAAGTCAACGTGGGCATAAGGATTGAACCAGCGAGGGTAGCCAGTGAGCATGATGACCTTGCCGTCGACTGTCAAGGGACCCGTCCACCCGAACTTCAGCTCACCTGTCCCTGGGACGTCATATGTTACCCGCACTCCTTTGACTCCGATCGGGGCATTCGAGACCTTCTCAACAAAGGACGCGAACGAACCGTCCGTGACCTTGCGCCCCAGATGGCAAATCCAGATGTTTTGCAAGCCTGGAGCGCCAATCTCCTGCCCGGCCTCGGGTCCAGAAGTGGCCCATTGATAGGCAAGATGGGAGTAAAGGCCCACGTATCCATCGCCCACGCGGCCAAATACCCAACCTCCCCCCGCCGCCGATGGTGTCTCCACAACCTCATCGAACGCCCACTTGGGGAAGTAGGCATGCGTGAAACCGTAAGGAGGAGTTTCCAGCCCGCCCGGCGCTACATGGCGGTCAATGTTGTAAATCGAAATCAGCACATTGCGATATTGAGCATTACGCGGCATTCGGCCATTGGACGTCCAATATCCGGGGCCCTCTCCCAAGTCATATGATCCGGGGTTGGTGGCAAAAACCACGGCGTAGGGTCCAAGCGTCGCCTGCCAGATGTGCTGCTGAAACCCTTGTTCACCAGGTCGATAGTCTTGTGCAGTGGAGAGCATTCCATCGGGGGTGCGATACGTAACTTTGTTGACCTCTGACATCAGGGCGCCATTGGCGTCTGGCCGCAGCAGGTGGCTCGCAAGGGGAAGAAGCCCCAAAGGCCTCAGCGCCCTACCTATTTTCATTAAGGGTTGAAATTCCTTGTAGTACCAAAGGTGATATTTATCAATCGCGTCAAAGGTCAAATTGATGGCGGCGGGATTGGTGAATGCCCCCATGCCCCAGAAGATCTCAAAGTCCTTGACATTCGTTAAGCTCAGTCCGAACCGGGCTGCGGCCTCGGCATTCAATGGAATCGAGTGGCGCTCAAAGTTGAGGGATTCCTCTGGCATGTCGAGGCCAATGGCTTGAAGAACAGGGGGCGGAGTGTAACGATGCCCCGTCACCAGCATTGTCGTGGCCATGTCAATGGACTGATACCGCCCATACCCAAAGGCCAATGTTTGGAAGGTCAGGAGACTGTCGCCCACGGCGCTGCGAATCATTGAGGTAGTGGCCCTGCCATGGGAGGTGCCAAACTGACCATAAAAAGAATTGACGGCTGCATCAAAGAGAATCGTATCCACCATCATGGTGGATCGGATTTGAACGTCCGGGTCGCCTGCGAACTCCACCAGATTCAAAAGCGCGGCAAGGTCCATCACCGAGTATGGGACGGAGTCCCATTCGGCGGTTCCCGTGCGCAGGTGGTAATTCAGCCAGCGCAAGACCAGGGCGCGCGCCTTTTCCTCATGTGCCCGTCCCTTTCTCCCATCGTTCGTGAACACGTCGTCCGGGAAGATCTGGCCCACAAGGTAATCAGATCCATGGCTCAAAATCTGGTGGTTTTCGGTCCACATTTCCGTCGCCGACTGCCCAGGCTCATCCAGCGCGTATTTGTAGCCAAGGAGTGTTTTCCGTAACGCATCGGCCTCGGCAACTCCCAAAGCGCCATCAGCATGGTGCAGGTAATAGAGCCGGACAAGATACGCCACGGTGAAATCAGCGGGGTCTTTGCGAGCGTTCACGAAGTCCAGCGCGTCTTTCAGAGGACCGGTGGAAACGGTTTTGATCGTGCCTGACTCCAGCTTGATCAGGTCGGTCATCACGCCGCCGCTTTCATTGGAGGTGGGTTGCCGGGAGGCCCAGGCGATGAACATCCGCCGCCGATCATCATAGGTTGGGGCGATGGGAGTCTTGCAGAACGGGACATCTCCCGGTTGGGGGTGCACGGTACTGGCGTAATCCAATTTAGGGGGTGGCCACGCGGGCACGATGGCCGTGAGCTGGTCGATCATGAGCCAGCCCACGATGAATGCGGTTACTCCTGCCGCGAACCCAATCACCTTGCGACTCATATTTTCACCCCATCAGCGGCACCGCGTCTTCCGTTGACTTTCAGGCGTGTGCGCTGCCCAACGCCGGCGGATGGCGACGAGCCTGGAACCCGTTCGCGGAAACGTTATTGAACCATCTTCAACAAGTCAAGTATGATGCCGGTGCATTTAAGAAAAGGCGGGCGCGGCGCAACGGAGACGTTCTCCAAACTAAGTTACGCAGCGGCGCGTGGAATACCATAGAACAGGAGACCGACATTGCAAAACTCTGAAAAGAAGCTGTTAGTCGGTATCGACATTGGCGGCACCAAGACTGCAGTATTGCTTTCCTTAGCCCCTCCGGTGGTAATTGCCCGCAAGGAGTTTCCCACGCGCCCTGCCCAGGGGCCGGATAGGGCTGTGGGACTGATCAAGTCAGGGATACATGAAATGCTGGCGGAACAGGGCGTGGACATCAGTACAATCGCGCGTCTAGGTGTGAGTTGCGGAGGTCCGCTGGACCGTATCAAGGGAATCATCCAGCGGCCGCCCAATCTCTCCACCTGGGATGATGTGCCCATCAAGGCGATCCTGGAAAACGAATTCAAGGCCGAGTGCCTGATCGAAAATGATGCCAATGCCGGAGCGGTTGCCGAACATCGATTCGGCGGGGGCAAGGGCAGCACGAATATGGTGTTCCTGACCATGGGCACGGGGCTGGGCGCGGGTGTCATTACCGACGGCCGGCTCTACCGCGGCTCGAACGACCTGGCAGGCGAAGTTGGTCACCTTCGCCTGACGAAAACCGGGCCCATGGGCCACAACAAGAAAGGTTCGGCGGAAGGCTGGGCAAGCGGCGGCGGTATGGCGCAGGTGGCGCAGGAAGCTGTGGCGGCGGCGCTCAAGAAGAAGCGCCCAACCCTGTTGTCTAAGCTATATAAAGCCGGGGGCCCCATCACTGCGAAGGACATCGGCACTGCGGCCAAGCGCGGCGATAAGGTGGCGCTGGAAGTATTGGAGGCAACCGGCGAGAAGCTGGGAATCGTGCTGGCAATCCTGGTCGACCTGTTGAATCCGGATCGAATTGTAATTGGCGGATTGGCCATGCGCCTTGGTGATCTGCTGCTTGAACCCGCTCGCCGTGTCATCCGGCGGGAAGCACTGGAACTGCCCGCACAAACCTGCCAGGTGGTTCCTGCTGAACTTGGCGAGAGCATTGGTGATGCCGCAGCGCTTTGCATCGCCATGGGAATCTAAGCCTGGGGAAAGGTGCTGAATCCTCGGTTAAGGTGCAACGGACCCCGCCTGACCCGGCATATTGACTAGACAGCTTAAAGTCATCAAAGGGTGACCGGACACCCCCACTTCATTATGGGAACGAAGGCAGGGGCGGCGGCGGGGCGAGCTGGCGGCAAATATCGGCCACGGTATCCGGCGCCAAATCGGGGGCGTGCCATCTGTAGATTCGGGGAAGATAAAGGCCATTCTTCACATCTACGGCGGATTGTCCCTGCTTCAGACGCATCTCCACCTGCGCCAAAGTCCATTCCAGAAACTTGCGAAAATCCGCCACATCCTTCTTGGTGCCAGGAGCGCCGTGACCGGGGACGTAGGTATCGACGTCCCAGCCTTCCACCTGCCGCAACACTTCGATCCAGCGATGAATGTCGCGCGAACCGATGCGCGGAAAATATTGGTTATCGAAGAGCTCGCCCAGGAAAAGAGTCTTGGCGGCAGGCAGGTAGACGATGGCGTCCTCGGGAGAAGCGTCGCCGCGCAGCAGGGTGGCCATTCGAATCTCCTGGCCGCCGATATTGAGTGACATCTCTCCATCAAAGGTTTGCGTGGAAGGGGTTATGTGAAAGCCCCGCATGCGCGCCTGAAGCCTCCAGCCCTCTTCGCCGTGCATACGGTTAAGAAGATCCTGCCGGTACTGTTGCATTTCCGCCTGGGCTGCCTTGGTGGAAATCACCGTCGCTTGCTCATCAGTAAAGACTTCGTTCCCCAGGATGTGGTCTGGCGCCGAACTGGTATTGATGACGAAGCGAATGGGCAGATCCGTGCGCTGGCGAATTTCATAGAGCAGGTCGCGTGCATTCATGGGGCTGTTGGAGGTATCCACCACCACGACACCCTGCGTGGTGATGATGAATCCCGCCGTCGCCGGCCGGGAGTAGAGGGGGTCACAATCCTGGTTGATCACGTCGTCCGGAGTCCACACGAAAACTTTGGGCTTTACCTCCTCGACATGGTAAAGCAGGACGGAGGAAGACAGCCCGCGCGTGGCGTGCATCAAGACGAAGGTTATCGCCAGGAGCCCCAGGATGGAGGAAAGTAACGGGATGCGGATTCCGGGAAACAATCGCCGCTGCCAAGCAGAGCCGGGATTCACCCGAAGCCATAAAGGCAGCCGACCATCGACATTTACCCCGGCGATTCTGTGCATCAAAAGCACGCGACCTTCGATTCTTCGCTTATTGCCGTTTCGACTTTCAAGGTTCTCTTGTCCTTAACATCCGGGGACAAATTCTCCCGTCGCCGCATCGGCGACGATGGGTGGGCCGGAACCCCACATGATACTGGAGAGACGCCCGCTTGGATACCCCATCCGAAATGTGTTTGGGTCGCGTCTGGTTTCACCCCAGGAAAACCGATCCCATTCCAGTGCAAAGACCCAACTGAGTGAGCCGAAAATGGTCTACAATTCCTGTTCGACATCCTAATCCGTTGGGAGATCCCGGGCTCTGCCGGAGGATAATTAAATTAGCGAAATAATTTTCTCACCATCAGGCCGAAAATTGCCGATATCCCCGGTTAAAGGGGGGGGATTTTGTGAACGCGGCAGGCACACTTCTTCATGATCAGTATCGGCAGATTGCGGGAAAGAGTTGAAGCTAATCCGGTTGGAAATCCCGCGGCTCTATCGGGAGAGGCAGTAGCAGTTTGACAGTTGCGGGACGCGGGCGGGGCACAAGACCCCTCATCCGTCTTGGCGTATCGAGACACCCTCTCCGCGGGGAGGGGTGTAGAATCCCTTTCATTCTCCCCTGGGGGAAATGTGGCCGAGGGAGGTGGTCGGATGAGGTGTCTTTTTTCCGACCGTGGCGCTCCGGCGCTTTTGGGGGCCAGCCACCATAAGATTCCGGCTTCGCCGCACGGTTCGATAAGAAATCAGTATGAAGCAAGATGTGAAATCCAATTTTCATAACGAGAGAAGGTAAAACCATGTCCTGGACAAAAGAAAAAGCACTCGGAAAAATTCGTGAAGTCGGCCTTGTGCCGATTGTGCGGGCGCCTTCAGCGGAAGACGCCCTGCTGGCCGCGGAGGCCATTGTTGCAGGTGATATCGGCATCCTCGAAATCACTATGACCATTCCCAACGCCCTCCAGGTGATCGAGAAGGTTGCGAACAAATTCGGAGACAAACTCTTACTCGGAGCGGGCACCATCCTTGATACTGAAACCGGCCGCGCGGCGCTGCTGGCGGGCGCAGAATTTATCGTTACTCCCGCGCTCAATCTTCAGGTTATCGAGTTGGCGCGACGGTACAGCAAGCCGATCATGCCGGGAGCGTTGACGCCGACGGAGGTGGTTACAGCATGGCAGGCGGGCGCCGACATCGTGAAGGTCTTCCCCTGTGGACTTGTGGGTGGCGCCAAATACATCAAGGCGCTCAAGGGGCCCTTTCCGCAAATCGAACTGATCCCAACGGGAGGCGTGAATCTTGAGACGGCCCCCGATTTCATCAAGGCCGGAGCTGCCGCCGTCGCCGTGGGCAGTGAACTGGTGGACCTCAAGTCGTTGCGTGAAGGCAAGTTTGAAGGGATTACTGCCAACGCCCGCCTCTACCTGCAAGCCGTCCGTACAGCGAGGGCTTTGCTGGCCAAGTAAAGGATCACCCGCCAGACGTTGGCCACCGCAAGAACCGGAGGGACTATGACAGGACCTGAGGAGAAGATGGGCCGGCGGCAGTTTCTCGGTGCTGCCGGCGCGGCAGGGATCATGATCATCAAGCCGCAGCTTGTGCGCGGTACGGCGGCAAACTCTGCCCTTCGATTGGGACTGCTCGGTTGCGGGAAACGAGGCACCGCCGTCGCCACATCGTTTGCCAACAACACTGCGGTGCGGGTGGTGGCTCTGGCCGATCTCTTTGCGGACCAACTGGATAAGGGCAAGGAGCACTTTGACGCCCTCGCCGCCCGGCACGGCTATCCCGGGATTGATCCCCGGCTGATGTTCCGTGGGCCTCATGCTTACGAGGCCCTGGCTCACTCTCCCGACATCGACATCATGCAAATCTCCACGCCCGGCATTTTCCACCCGGGGCATCTGGAGGCTGGCGTCGATGCGGGAAAGCACGTTTACTGTGAGAAGCCCGTGGCGGTGGACGTAACCGGCTGCAAACGCGTGATGCGCATCGGAGAAAAGGTGCAGAACCGCTTCAGCCTTGATATCGGCTTCCAGTGCCGCCATGCGCCTCCCTTTGCGGAACTGGCACGCCGGGTGCAAGCAGGCGCGCTGGGCAAGATTGCCTGTGGCGCTTCCTATTACCAATCGACGGGCGCGTTTTACCCTCCATACCCGAACGCTTCACCCCTCGAACGTCGCATCCGCACCTTCTTTTGGGATCGCGTAATATCCGGCGATATCATTCAGGACCAGAACATTCACCTGGTGGACCTTTGCAACTGGATGCTGGAATCTCATCCGCTTAAAGCCATCGGCACGGGCGGTCGCGGGGTGCGGGAAGATGCGGGCGATTGCTGGGACCATTTTGACGTCACCTTCACCTACCCCAATGATGTGCACGTGAACCTCAACTCCTATCAAGGCGGAAAGGCGCTGAGTGATGTCAGCATTCGGCTTTTCGGCTCCAAAGGCGTGGCCGAACTGCATTACAAGGGTGTAGTTGGCATCTACGGCGATGCGCCTTGGGAGTGGGAAGGCAGCATCGGGCCGGCTTCGCCCCAGCGCGGGCATGCCAATATTTATTCGGCCGATTTTGATTCTTCGGCAGAAAAGGCCGCAGGTATTTTTCACGACGCCCTGGAAGACGCCGATGCTGAGAAGGAAAAGGCGTTCATTGCCAGCATCACCAGCGGCAAGTTTCATAACCAGGCGGCAGTGGGGGCAGAAACAGCGCTCAGCGCCATCTTGGGACGACAGGCTGCTTACAGCGAAAGGGAAATGACCTGGGAGGAACTCCTGGCCTCCAATCAAACTTACGATCCGGAGTTGGAAGGAATTGACCTGAGCGAATTCGAATAGGTTTTGGGCAAGCGCTGGCATGCCATCGCTTAGGCTCTTATCGAGAAGTTTTTGCTCCTAATCCCCTGAATTGTGGCAGAATACCGGCATTGACACTGTCCCTGGGCTGAGAATGTTGCTTCACGGTTGCGCGGTATCGCAACCTCAAATTTCCTTGGAGGATTGACAGATGCGATACGGACTAGCGATTGGTCTTTCCCTGATGCTGTGGGGAACGGCGCGCCTTGGATGGGCGGACGACAAGCAAACGGAGCGGCTGGAAAAATCGGCACAAGTGATCACTGAAATCATGCATCCCCCCGAAAAGGGCATCCCCAAGGAACTGCTCGACAAGGCAGTTTGTATCGGCATCATTCCTTCTGAAATCAGAGGCGCCGTGGGCTTGGGCGCCAGTTACGGCCGCGGGGCGATGATCTGCCGGCGCGGCGGGAACGGCCCTTGGGAAGCGCCTTCGATGTTTACGGTGGAGGGGATAAACCTTGGCTTCCAGCTTGGCGGCCAATCCACGGATTTCGTTCTGCTGGTCATGAACGCGCGGGGCGCGCAGCAACTGCTTCACGATAAGACCAAGATCGGAGCTGACGCCTCCGCCGCGGGTGGACCCGTGGGCCGCAGTGCGGAAGGCGCGACGGACCTTCAACTCCATGCTGAGATCCTCACCTACTCGCGTTCACGCGGAGCCTTTGCCGGTGTCTCGCTGGATGGGCAAATGTTCAAGCAGGATGATGATTCCAACGAAAAGCTATACGGCCGCAGAGTGGCGCCGGAGGATATTCTCTTTAAAGGCGCAGTGCCGGCCCCAGCCGCAGCCGCCGCGTTGGATGCCGCACTGACCCAGATCTCCCCCCAGGGCGGCGAGCCGTTCAACTCAAATTAAATACCGTCAGTCACAACCTCACTGCTTGTTTCCGCTGATCTGCCCTCGGGCAGGTACAAGTGGAAGCACGCCCCCTGGCCCGGTTCGCTGGTGACTCGAATCCAACCGCGGTGATCGTCAACAATCTTCGAGACGATGGAGAGTCCCAGGCCCACTCCGGCTTCCTTTGTGGTGAAAAAGGGATTGAAGATCTGCTCGCGCAGCTCAGCGGGAATCCCAGGCCCGGTATCCTGAAAAGTGATTTCCACTCCCCCCTTGCCATCGGAACTTGGAGCAACCGTCACGCGCAGCTTTCCCCCCGTGGAGCCCATGGCCTCGTAAGCGTTCAGGGCAAGGTTGGCAAACACCCGCTCAATCAGTTCGCCATCCAAAGTCACTTCCGGCAGATTCTCGGCAAATTGCCGTTCCACTTCCACCTTGGCGTCGGGCCAGCGATCATGCGCCGCTTTCAACGATTGCTCAATTAACGGGAGAATCTGCTCGCGATGCTGCTCCAGATGGTGCGGCCGGGCAAAATCAAGGAAGCGTGTTACCAGCGCGTTCATGCGGTTGACTTCGCTGGATATGTATCCTGCCAGCTCCGTGGTGAGGGGGTCGGTGCTGGCGAGTTTGCGCGTCAAAGTTTCCGCCGAGCCTTTGATGACCGCCAGCGGATTCCTTAACTCGTGCGCCAGCCCGGCGGAGAGCTGCCCCAGCGCTGCCAGCCGTTCAGACCGGCGCGCTTCCTCCTGCGCTTGCTCCAGCCGACGATTGGTCTCCGCCAGCGTTTCCGCAAGGTCCCGGTAGAGCTTTGCCTGCTCGCGATTCTCCGTTACGAAACGATTGACAACGATGGCGGCGAGAAAGAAAAACAGGGTGCGGAGGGCCAATTCCTCGGCGCCTTCCCCCGTCAATTCATATTCACTCAGCACCCAGATCACGAAGGACCAGTAAGCAGCCGAAGTCAACGCGGTCCAAGCCAACGTAGCCCAGATGTCGAAGTACATGGCCGCCGTAACCACGGGCAGAAAGTAGATCAGGTAGTAGCTGCTCTGGATTCCGCCCGTATGATAGACGAGCAGCGAACCCAGCAGGATTTTCAGGATGACGCTGTAGCACCGCCCACGTTCAGGCAACCACGCCAGGAACCGGTGCTCAAAGATTTGAAAGGCGCCAATTGCGATCAGAATGAGTTGTTTGTGGAGGATAACGTCCAGACCAGGCGTGAGAGCAGCCAACCCGGCCAGAAACGCCAGCCACAGAAGGTCCATCCAGGCGAAATTGCGTCGTTGCGTCATATGGTTTCACTGAAAGAGGGACAAGGGATACGGGACAAAGGAAAAGGGGCAAGGGAAGGGATATGGGCTTTGCCTTATATCAGAGCTTCTCCGCCCCGAGTTCAATGAGCCCGAGGACCTCAATCTCACAGCCCTTGTCCCTTATCCCTTTCCTCTTCATTTTTCTCCCACAATTTCCCGCAGGGTCTGGGCGGCGTAATGCGCCTGTTCATCGCTCATTTCCGGATAGAGCGGCATGCTCATCACTCGCTCGCAGGCCCGTTCCACGTGGGGGAAATCACCCGGCTGGTAGCCCAAAGCCCGAAAGGGCTTTTGCTGATGGATCGGCAGCGGGTAATGCACGCCTGTCTGCACCCCGCGTTCTTCCAAGCTTGCGCGGACGGTATCGCGCCGATCGACGTAGACAACGAAAAGATGATCGACACGCTCGCAGGAGGCGCCGCCTTGCTGAAGTTCCACGCGCGCGCCCTCCAGGGTGCGGCGATAGATTTCCGCCAGGGATTTTCGCCGCGCGTTCCACTGTTCCAGCCTCGGCAGCTTGACACGCAAAACCGCTCCCTGAAAACCATCCATGCGATAGTTGTAACCCACGGCGTCATGATAATAGCGGCGCGACTCACCGTGTGACCGCAGGATGCGCGCCTCGGCCGCGAGGGCATCGTCGTTGGTGGTCAAAGCGCCACCCTCTCCGTAAGCTCCCAGGTTCTTCGCCGGGTAAAAGCTGAACGCTCCGGCATTGCCGATACCACCCACCCGCTTGCCGTGGTAGCGCGCGCCGTGCGCCTGGCAAGCATCTTCAATCACGGCCAGTTTATGCTCGGCGGCGATCTCCATGATCGGGTCCATCTCCGCCGCCAGGCCGTAAAGGTGAACCGGCAATATGGCTCGAGTGCGCGGCGTGACGGCAGCCGCGATCTGCTTAACCTCGATATTGGCGGTGCGTGGGTCGATATCCACAAACACAGGCCTGGCGCCGGTGTAGGAGATGGCCTCCGCCGTGGCGATAAATGTATTGGGCGTGGTAATGACCTCGTCGCCTGCCCGCACACCCACGCCCAGCAACGCCAGGTGCAAGGCACTGGTGCCGGAATTCACCGCCACACAGTGCTTGACGCCGCAAAAGGCGGCGAATTCCCGCTCAAATTCCTGCACCTCTTCGCCCAGGATAAATGCAGCCTTGCTGCCCACACGGTCGAGCGCTGCCAGGATTTCCTCGCGCAGTCCAGCGTATTGGGCTTTCAAATCGGCATACGGAACAATCATGGGTATCCTTCTTGCAATAAACCTTGCATTGAGCGATGCGGGTTCATCCTTTTGGATGCAAATGGAACCACCACGCGGCAACTCAACTTGACATCGCAATTCTATGCCCAGCCGGGAAGATTGTCATATCAGAAATCAGACGAATAGGACTTATCACGAAGGCAGACGGCGGGTCATTGGGCTTTATCAAATCCCATTGCGGGCTGTGGTTACTGCAACGACTCCATTACCAACGAGTGTTGACCGGCGCGAGCGGCCGCTGTAGATTGTCCGCATGACAGGGTATGATGATCAACCGCTTATGGAATCCACCAAGGCATTAATATGAAGAGTTTCAGCAAGATTGGCATAGTTCTTGGAGGTTATGTCGCGGCATTTGCCGTGGCATCTGTCCTTGTGTATATCCGCCAGTTGCTCACTTCAGGTCCGGCAGCACAGGCCTCGTCGGGGATGTATGCGTGGGGCGACTTCACTCTCTTTGTCATGACCTTCACGGCGATGGCGCTGATCCCCACGGGGTTCGGGCTCTATTTCTTACGTCCTTATGGAAAGGTTTGGGTTGCGCTTTCGATTGCGGCACTCTTGGTTGCAATCACCGGCCCTGTGGGCGCATGTTTGAGCATCTTTACCCGGAACTCGCCGAACCGCAACTCCCCCTGGGTTTTCGCGGGCGAGCTCGGTTTCTTGCGAGCGATGGGAGCACCCCTGCTGGTGATGGTCTTCCTGACCTTCGCAATCTTCGCCCCTTCGCGCCGGCCACGCTGGGCCTTGCTGGTGGCGGCGGGCCTTGAGTGCGCGGCGAGCGCTTACTTTTTTGTTCATTTGTGGCTGGCGAGCGTGCCCCATTGACCCTGGGGAATTCGGGCTGATATGGAACTGATCCAAAACGACGACAACACTTTGTTTGGAACCAGGCGATGCACCGTGCATCCATAGGAGAAGGAGGTGTGATTATGAAAATCGGTGTGCTGGGTTCAGGAATCGTTGGACAGGTATTGGCGGCTGGTTTCCTTAAGCATGGTTACGAGGTGATGGTGGGCACGCGCTCGCCGGATAAGCTAAAGGAGTGGGCCGGGAAGAACCCGGGAGGCCGGGTCAGTGGCTTTGACGCCACGGCTCAATTCGCCGACTTGATTGTTCTGGCCGTTAGCGGCACCGCCGCTGCGGACGTTTTGCGGGCTGCCGGCGTTGCCAACCTGGCCGGGAAGGTGGTCATCGACGCCACCAATCCGATTGCCGCAGCACCACCCGTAAACGGCGTGCTGCGATTCTTTACCGATATCAATGACTCTCTGATGGAACGGCTTCAGAGGGAATTTCCCGACGCGAAGTTCGTCAAGGCCTTCAACTCCGTGGGCAATGCGTTTATGGTGAATCCGCAGTTCAAAGGTGGAAAGCCCACCATGTTCATCTGCGGCAATGACGACGCGGCCAGGAAAACCGTGGCGGGGATTCTCGATCAGTTCGGATGGGAAACCGCCGATATGGGAAAAGTTGAAGCCGCCCGCGCCATTGAACCGCTCTGTATGCTATGGTGCATTCCCGGCATGCTGCGCAATGAATGGACCCATGCTTTTAAGTTGCTCACCTAATGAGTGGGGGTGCAAAGCTTGTCAATCGATGGAATATTGTAGAGAATCGACGGGGTTGGTGTACGTCTTAATCAAAAACGGGTAGGTGACATGGATCTGCAAGCAAAGATTGAAGAACTTTACGCGCGCGAGGGCAAGGAATTTGGCGACGAATATTTTCACGCTTTTGAGGAATTCAAGGCGGCCCTGAACGAAGGCCGGGTGCGGGCGGCGGAACCGGACTCCACATCGCCTTCCGGCTGGCGGGTGAATGGCTGGGTGAAGAAAGGGATCCTGCTAGGGTTCCGCCTGGGGCGCGTGGTTGAGATGATGCTCGCTGTAGCGCCGGTGTCCCCACCGGCGACCAGCGCTTCCGCCGGTGGGGACACCGGCGCTACAGAATGGCAATTCCGTGACAAGCACACTTTCCCTTTGAAAAGGCTTCCCCACGATCAGAACATCCGTGTGGTGCCAGGAGGCTCCTCGATTCGGGATGGCTGCTTCATCGCCAAAAACGTCACCTGCATGCCGCCCATGTACATCAACGTGGGCGCTTATGTGGACGAAGGCACCATGGTGGATTCGCACGCACTGGTGGGGTCATGCGCGCAGGTGGGCAAGCGCTGCCACATCAGCGCCGCGGCACAGATTGGCGGCGTCTTGGAGCCCATTGGCGCCCTGCCCGTGATCATTGAAGACGAAGCGCTGATTGGCGGCAATACCGGTGTATACGAAGGCACGATTGTGGGCAAAGGCGCGGTGCTGGCCGCGGGAACCATCCTCACCGGCTCCACTCCTGTCTACGACCTGGTACGCGACACCGTGCATCGCCGCGCGGGCGACTCCCCATTGAGAATCCCCGAGGGCGCCGTCGTGGTTCCCGGCTCCCGCAACGTCACCAAAGGCCGCGGCAAGGAGTTGGGAATCTCCCTCTATACCCCGGTCATCATCAAATACCGCGATGAGAAAACCGACCAGGCCGTGCGGTTGGAGGAGTTGTTGCGGTGATTAGTACGCGGAATTGGTGGCTAACGAAAAGGCCTTAGAACTCTACCACGGAGGTCTGCGGTCCGGCTACTTTCTATTCTCCAGAGTTTAGGTTTTTCAAAGGAACAGCATGCAACCCGACCAAGAAATTGTCGACCGCTGGAGCCGTTCCGCTCCATTCTGGGAGAAGCACCGTGACATCATCCGGCAGATGTTTGCTCCCATCACTGATGCCCTTGTCGAGGATGCACAGATTGGCAGCGGGCAAACGGTTCTGGATGTTGGCACCGGATCTGGCGAGCCGGCTTTGACCCTGGCGGACCTGGTGGGAGCGAAAGGAAAGGTCAATGCGATCGACCCGATACCCGGAATGGTGGAGGGCGCGCGCCGTGAAGCTGACCGCCTGGGCCTCGAGAACGTGCAATTTGATGTGGCCTTTGCGGATCATCTTCCTTTCACCGCCGGCACGTTCGATGCCGCCGTCAGCCGCCTCGGCGCGATGTTCTTTCCCGCTCCGGTCGACGCCGTCCGCGAGATCCTGAGAGTGCTGAAGCCCGGCCGGAAATTGGCGCTGGCAGTCTGGTCGTTCGCTGAAAGGAATCCCTTCCACTCGGTGCTGTCAGAGGTCATGGACAGGCATGTTCAGCCGCCTCCGCTTGCGCCGGATGCGTTGGAGGCGTTCCGCTTTGCCCCTCCCGGCAAACTGCTGGAGGTTTTCTCCCAGGCTGGCGTGACGGCTCCATCGGAGCGGCTGCTGGAATTCAAGATACAAACAGACCATCCCGTCGAAGCGTATTGGTTATTCCGCCGTGAAATGTCTGAGAAGATCCGGGAAAAGCTCAAGGAGCTTCCCGCGCAGCAGCAGGCAGCAGTGGACCGCGACGCGCTCAAAGCCCTTGCCCCGTACTACACCGGCAGCGGAATGAGCTTCCCGGGCGAGGTGTTGATCGTGAGCGGAATCAAGCCGCATCCCGCCAAGGGTGAATGAGCGTACCGCGAACCGCCGATTTTGCCGTTCCACCCCTCAGTGTCGACTGCCCCAACGGAGGTCAAACCGAAGTTAGCAATCCACCCCACCAAGAAAACGGTTGACTCCCAAAATCCCCCCATGCTATTTTTACCTACCGACTGGTCGGTATTAAAGGCCGGGCGGTAGATGAGAGTGTGGTTATGGCCAGGGTTGTATCCGGTTCCGAAATTCTGCTCGAAAGCTTGAAGCGCCAGAAGGTAGACGTCTTCTTTGGCCTTCCGGGGGGAGCTGTTCTGCCCCTTTACGATGCCCTTTACAGCGCGGGCATTCGCCACCTGCTGGTGCGGCATGAGCAGGCTGCTGCCTTTGCCGCCGATGGCTACGCGCGCGTCATGGGAAAGCCGGGCGTCTGCCTGGGAACCTCCGGGCCTGGCGCCACCAACCTCATCACGGGATTGACCTCGGCGATGATGGATTCCATTCCGATCGTCGCACTGACGGGTCAGGTGCCGGCCGCGTTGATTGGCAAAGACGGATTTCAGGAAGCGGACACGATCGGCATCAGCCTTCCCTCCACCAAGCAATCGTTCGCTGTGCGCAAGGCGGCGGACATCCCTCGGATTATCGACCGGGCTTTCCGCTCAGCGGTCTCCGGACGCCCGGGACCCGTGCTAATCGATCTTCCCAAAAACGTACTGATGGATATGGCGGAGCCCGTCTATCCCGCGACGATGGGAGTTACGGCGCCGGAGCGGAAGCGCGAGTTTGGGGATGCCGATATTGAGCGCGCCGCGGACATGATCCTTGAAAGCCGCCGCGCCGTGCTCTATGTGGGCGGTGGGCTCGTTGCTTCGGATGCGTGGAAAGAGCTGCGTGAGTTGGCGGAGATCACACACATTCCCGTCACCACAACGTTGATGGGCCTGGGCGCATTCCCTTCGCACCATCCGCTCTCGCTCGGAATGCTGGGTATGCACGGTTCGTATGCCACCAACATGTCAATTTGCAACAGCGACCTTCTGGTGGCCCTCGGGGCGCGCTTTGACGACCGCGTAACGGGGCGCTTGAACGGTTTCGCCACCGGCGCGAAGAAGATTCAGTTTGACGTTGATCCTTCCGAAGTCAATAAGAACGTGCGCGGCGATCTCTCCGTGGTGGGCGATGCGCGCGAAGCTTTGGTGGCGTTGATTGATGTTCTCAAGAGCCGCAAGACCACTCCCACGCCTGAACGACGGCGGTGGATGCAGCGCATCGAATCGTGGCGCGGCGAGCATCCCCTCACCTACGACCGCTACGCCAATGCGGTAAAGCCGCAGATGGTGATCGAGGCCGTCGCGCAGCGCGCCGCCGATGACGCCATCATCTCCGTCGACGTGGGCCAGCACCAGATGTGGACGGCGCAGTTCTATAACTTCAAGCAGCCGCGCACGTGGCTTTCTTCCAGCGGACTGGGCTCCATGGGTTACGGATTCCCCGCCGCAATGGGCGCGCAGATGGCGTTTCCCGATCGCCAGGTGATTGCCTTTGTTGGTGACGGCGGATTCCAGATGACGCTGAACGATTTGGCAACAGTGGTGCAATACCGCGTGCCCGTGAAGATCGTCATCATCAACAATCGCGCCCTCGGAATGGTCCGCCAGTGGCAGGAGATCTTCTTTGAGAAGCGCTACTGCGACATCAATCTGGATTTTGCGCCCGACTTTGTGAAGCTGGCGGAGGCGTATGGCATCGAAGGTGCACGGGTGGAACACCGCACCGACGTGCCCGACGCAATTGAGGACTTTCTGAGCGACCGCGAGCCGCGCCTGCTGGACGTCTGGGTGGATCCGACGGAGAACGTCTATCCTATCGTTCCGCCCGGAGCCGCGCTCTCCGAAATGGTGGTCGAACCACCACGCGTACAGGTGGAAGAAGAGGCGTTGGATGATCTCTGGGCAGTTTGAATTGGATGAAGTGGAGTGGAAGGTTAAGGTGCGAAGGATAAAGGGTGAACCGCGCCTGGCGGCTACTTTAGCCTTTCCCCTTGAGCCTTTAACCTTTTCTCTAAACTGTCCATCACCGGTAATTGGTTCGGCAAGGATGCCACTGGGGAACCAAGATTGGAGTGGAATATGCAATGGCTGATCACGCTTGAGACTGAGAACGATTTGATTGTTACTTGCCGGCTGATGAATGTTTTTCGCCGCAAGGGGATGAAGATCACGACGCTCGCGATGGCGACGCGGCCGCACTGTTTTTCCATGATGGCGGTGCTGGATTCACCCGAGGGTGACATTGAGCATCTCTTCAACTTCCTGCGCGGAATGGAAGGCGTGGAGCGCGTCTCCTACTACCAGCACCAGACTTCCGCCGACGCATCCTTTGTATTTCTCGACGCAGACGCAGAGACGTCGCGAGTGGCCGATGTCCTCAACACCTTTCCCGGGTCGAAGCTGATCTTTGCCAGTCATGGAAAGTACTTGCTGGAAATTCCCGCTGAAAGCCGCCGCAAAGCTGTCGCGCCGGCATTCGGCATGCCGGAATTCCTTCCCTTCGCCTGCATCAAATCGGTTCAGACCGCGTCCAGCGCCGTCATGGTTGCAGGGCAGGCATGAAGGAAGAGAAGTCAGGAGCCAGTAGTCAGAATAGTCTCTCCCAAGGCGTTACATAAGTTCTGACTACTTACTTCTGACTCCTGACTCCCGCACTTGGTATATAATTCTGTTTCACCCATTCCATTAACAAAAAAAGGATTAGAGAGCCATGGCAAAAGTTTATTACGAGAAAGACGGTGACATCAAGAATCTGGCGGGTAAGACAGTGGCCATCATCGGCTACGGCAGCCAGGGACACGCGCATGCTTTGAATCTGCGTGACAGCGGCGTGAAGGTGATTGTGGGACTCGCGCCCAACAGCGCCTCGCGGGCCAAAGTGCAGGCCCAGGGTTTGGAAGTTTACGACGTGGGTGAAGCCACCAAGCGCGCCGACGTCATCATGATCCTGGTGCCCGACCAGACGGCCGCGAAGGTTTACAAGGAATCCATTGGACCGAATCTGGCCGCCGGCAAGACGCTGGCGTTCGCGCACGGCTTCAGCATTCACTTCAAGTTCATCACCCCGCCCGCGGATGTTAATGTCATCATGATCGCGCCCAAGTGCCCCGGCCATCGCCTGCGCGAGCTCTTTACTGAAGGCGTAGGCGTGCCTTCCCTTTTGGCCATTGAACAGAATCCCACCGGCAAGGCCGAAGCCACCGGGCTTGCATACGCGAAGGGCATCGGCTCACTGAAGGCCGGCGTGATCTTAACCACCTTCAAAGAAGAGACGGAAACCGACCTCTTCGGCGAGCAGACGGTTCTTTGCGGTGGAGTCTCCGCGCTCATTAACAACGCGTTTGAGACGCTGGTGGAAGCCGGTTATCAGCCGGAGATTGCTTACTTCGAATGCCTGCATGAGCTGAAACTGATCGTCGACCTGATCTACCAGGGCGGCATCAAGTACATGCGCTATTCGGTGAGCGACACGGCCGAATACGGCGACTATACGCGCGGACCCCGGGTGATTGACGCCCACGTTCGCGAAACCATGAAGAAGGTTCTGGCGGAAGTGCAGAGCGGCGAATTCGCCAATCAATGGATGGCGGAAAACGAAGCCGGGCGCGAGAAGTTCCTGGCCATGCGCGCCAAGGGTGCAGGAAACCTTATCGAAAAGGTGGGAAGCGAACTTCGCAAGATGATGCCCTGGATCTCCACCTCCAAGGAAGAAGTCACGGCGGCGCAAGCGGCGGCGCGGCAGTAGGCGGTCAGTAGGAAGCAGTCGAAACCTTGTGGGGGCGGTTCGCGAACCGCCCCTACGTCATTTCTGAGGAAAACATGAAAACCATAGACACCAAGGCAGCGCGCGGGCAGCGCGATTTTCAGAGCCGCATCAAGAAGCTTGCACTGATCGGCTGCGGGAAGCTGGGCGAGGGCCTGCTTTCCGGCATGCTGGGATCGCAGCTTATTCCGGTTGAGAATGTTGAAGTCACCGTAGCCCACCAGCCGCGCGCGGATTATCTGGCGGAAAAGTACGGCGTGAAGGCTCATACCAATAATGCCCAGGCAGTTAAGGGTGCGGACCTGGTGTTGATTGTTTTGAAACCCCAGCAGGTGAAAGGATTTCTGCACGATGTGAAGAAGGTATTGCGCAAGGACGCGGTGGTGATCTCGGCCGCGGCGTCGGTGACCACGGCGCTGATTGAGCGCGAGCTGGGCCGCCCCACGCGCGCCATTCGCGCCATGCCCAACACTCCCTGCCTGATTCGCCAGGGCATGACGGCCGTTGCCGCCAGTGTTCATGCGGCTCCCGATGATGTGACGCTGGCGCGGGAAATCTTCGCCTCCATGGGGCGCACGGTGGTGGTGGATGAGAAGCACATGGACGCCATCACCGGCCTTTCCGGCTCCGGCCCGGCTTACGTCTACCTGATGATTGAATCGCTGGCGGAAGGTGGAGTGAAGATGGGCCTGCCGCGCGAGCTCGCCACCGAACTCTCCGCCCAGACACTGCTGGGAGCGGCCTCGCTGGTGCTGCACACGGGAGAGCATCCGGCCAAGTTGAAGGACATGGTCACCACGCCCGCGGGCTGCACCATCGATGGATTGATGGAGCTGGAGGAAGGCGGCCTGCGCGTCACCCTAATCAAAGCCGTGGTCCGCGCCGCCCAGCGCGCCAAGCAACTGGTGGAAGGGCAAAACTCGTAATTGGCGATTTGCGATTGGTGATTGGTGATTGGCGATCTCGGAATTGCCTTGACGAACGGTTTTGTTTGTAGATTAATATAAGAATATTTATAGTAATATTAACTTTATAAAGAATTCCTCAATAGTCTCCCCAGTGCGTGGCAGCAGTAGTCCATAAATTGAACTCCATTACTTGGGCGGTCGTTCCGCAGCCCCGTCAGGGGCGATAGAACGTAGCCCATGGCGCAAGCCATGGGTCAGGCGCGTGCGATAAGAACGAGCCCAGCGGGGCGAAAGACCTTCGCCGAACCTGCGGTAATGGTTGCGCCCACAAGAAAGGTTCCAGGGGACGCGGTTTCTGTGGCCCCTTCCGGGGCTTGGGCGGGTGGGAGCACGGCGCAAATCCCACGGCTTATGCCGTGGGCTACGATCTTTCGTCCGTCAGCTGACGGACTTGCAAGATGGCAGGATCGCATTTTGGACATCCCCGTACTTACCTTCAATCTTCATTTCCGCTCCCCCTGCTCATCGGCTGGCTTGCTGAAGCCCTGCCTTGCCCTGTTCCCCCGTTAGACCGGTCGTTTCCGGGGGCGGGAAATGCTGGAAATCTTCCACTTCGGCTTCGCCCCCTCCTGTGTTTTCATCAACATCGCCGGATGCACCTTCATTTTTGGGGGTTGTGGAGGGGCAGGCGGGCACAGAACAAGGCTCGGCGGTTTCGGCGGGCGATGAATTTGCAAGGGCCTGGCCAGAGCCGTGAATCGCCGAGATCTGCTCGCCCGGCGCCAGCCCATCTGAATCTGACTGCGGTATTTCCTCCGCCCTGTCCGCCCGTGGGGCACGCTCTTCCACTGAATCTTCGGCCTGAAGTTTGACCAGAAGCGTTCCCAGGCGAAAGAACTCGCGAAAACACGAATGCTCCTGCCGGCGGATTAATTCCGTCATTTTGTACGTACTGCCCGCCAAGTCGTCGCGGTCCTGCTGGGAGAGGGGCTCATCGGCCTCGGGCAATATCTTGTTTTCCCAAAGTGACTTCACTGACTCCAGTTCCTCGCTGGCGAGATCGTGCAATTCGGCGCGCAAGCGATCGCGCTTCTCTCCTTGCGCAATGGAAATTTCCGGATGGGGGATGGTGGAGCCGTCCTCGTAAAGCTCCCGCACTTCCTTCCAATCCTTGTGCGAGGTCGCGTCGGCGGGCAGCCTGCCGGTAAAGGGCTGATATCCCTCGGGCTCGCGCAAGCGGTGCAGGAGGTGCAGGATCTCCTCCATGCGCTGCCCCGGGTTCACCTCGAGCGCCCGGACAAAACTACAGAAGTAGCCGGGAGGGGTGTAGTAATCGGGGCGCAGGGTAGCTTCGGAAATTATGGCCAGGGGGCCGCAAGCGTCGGCATAACAATAACGGGTGTTCAGTGCTGCCTCGGCGCGTCGGTCTGCCACCCGCTGGACGGCGCGCGCCATGGCGTTCTCCTGCATGCGGTCCGAGCGGTCGATTTTCCATTGCAGCCGTGCCAGGCGCTCGGTAATCCAGGCTTGATGCGGGTTGGCTGGACGCCACTGTTCATGCGCGCCGGCAATCAGGGCGGCAAGCGCCTGGGGGTCTTCACCCAGCGCCGTCAAGGCCTGGTCATTGACCTTTGAGTAGTAGCCGTGGCGCAAATTGGCGGCGCGGGCGCGTTCCTTGCCTTGCGGGGTGGCGGCCCCGCGCGATTGGCGGCCGTTCTGCCGGTGGGCGGCCAGGTTCTTTTCAGTCATTTCGGGCGTTTGTACAAGTGCCATATAAAAGCCTCCGAGGGTGAAGTTGGGTGAAAAGGGCGGAAAAGCGGATGGTTGATCCGCCCGCGCTGCTGCGCCTGCCTGCGGTTCATGGGTATCAGAATGAAGAAAGGACGGGAGATTGCAGGCGGTGTAGCGTACTGCGGCCATAACAACGATAGTCTATCTTATAGGGCTAGAGATTGTCAAGTAAAATAAGTACCCAGATATGGACCATAGGGACATTTGTTCTGATATTTCGAGGATTTTCAAAGCAATACGACATTGTGCCGACAGGCAGCGCGCCGTACAATGTGCCAAACGCCGGTCAGCCCATTCCGCACAAGGAAAGGATCCACTCTGGAGGCTCACGAAGAACAACCACAATGAAGAAATGTGGGTAACAACAACTGTTAGGCTTTTTTCTAGAAAAGGTGTCCCTTTCCGTGAGCCCCGGGGCGCCCTGCCACGAAAGCAGATTTCGGACTTCGGCCGCAGTTCAAAAGCTCTTCGCGCAGTTTCATCCATTGTGTCGAGGCCAGTCATGCCCCAAAAACCGACAATTTGGCGCTAACGAGCCTGTAGTAGCGGTCAGCGATTGAAAGACGCGGATGTTACTGGCCCACGCTGGTGAAGATTCCGACTACAATCAGGGTGCCGGTGATGATGAAAGCGCAATTCACGGCGTCATTGAGAATTGGACGGCCCATGCTCGATAGCCAACCCTTCTTGGATTTTGTTAGTGCGTCTCAAGCGGTCCTGGCGTACCTCCACAAACGTTTAGGTTTCGATCTCTGGATGGTGACGAGAACGGAGAAGAAGGATTGGATTGTCCTTCAAACCGAGGATCATGGTTATGGGGTCAAGGAAGGAACCGTCTTCAAATGGGCGGACTCGTTCTGTTCGCAGATGGTGCTCGGGCGCGGGCCGCGCATCGCCCCCCGCTCAGACGAGGTTCCGGCTTATGCCGAAGCTCCCATCGGGAAACAGGTGATCATCGGCGCGTACGTAGGTGTGCCGCTCATGGGTCAAGACGGTTCGTTGTTCGGCACGCTGTGTGCAATTCATCCGGCTCCCCAACCACCCATCGTCGTTTCGGAACTTCCTTTGGTTGAACTTCTCGCCCGGTTGCTCATTAGCATTCTTATCTCCGATCTGAAAATGGCAGAGCATGCTCGCCACGCTGAACGGACACAGGCCCAGGCGATGACCGATGCCCTGACCGGCTTGTTTAATCGACGGGCTTGGGACAATCTCACGGCTGCCGAGGACGAGCGCTGCAACCGTTTTGGCCATCCGGCCTGTGTTTTGATGGTTGACCTGGACGGCCTGAAACACGTCAACGACACTAAAGGGCACGGTGAGGGAGACGATCTCCTTCGTTCGGCTGCCCAGGCGATTCAAAGCGCCGTTCGATCTCCCGACGCGGTTGCGCGCCTCGGTGGAGATGAGTTTGCGGTCCTGGGCGTAGAGTGCGATGCGGCGGGAGCAAGAGAGATGTTCCAGCGGGTTGACCGTGCCTTATCTGCCGCGGGAATACAAGCGTCCTTGGGGCTTGCCGTGCGCGACCATCGCTTGGGACTGGCTCACGCGGTGCAGACAGCCGATCAAGCCATGTATGCGAACAAGAAAGAGCGCCGGGCCGGACGCGGCGACTGATCGGGACAGCGCAGAATTGTAACGAACACCCTGCACAGTCTTCTCATGGTGCTCGACCGCCCCCTCACTGCACTTATTGTCCGCATGACTTCACCAAAGCCCACGCCAGGGAGCCAGGCTCCTCCCAAGGCGTTTCGGGCGAGACCCCCTCACCCGGCCCGCCCCNNCGCGCCACCCTCTCCCCCAAGGGGGTGAGGGCAGTAAAATCAACCCTCCTCTCGCCCCCTTGGGGGAGAACCGTTCCAAATATTGGAGGTGGGTGGCACAGACTTTCGCTTTGGCAACGGGGCGCTGGCGGGACCACGAACTTCGCCAACGAAAAAACGTGCGGCGGAATTCCCTGGATGGGTGTATGGTGTGACGGTATTGGCAGCCATTGCAGTAATGATGCGCTTCCTCCCGCGGTCTGAAGTTTGCCCCAGTGCCGCGCCCATGGGTTTAGAGCCATGAAGAACTGTCCAGTTTGCAACACCAACTACCCAACCGACTACACCCACTGCCCCCGCGACCTTACCCCGCTTCGGGAGATGGGCATGTGGACCGAAGGAGCGGTGGTGCGCGGGCGCTACCGCATCCTGTCGCAGATCGGGAAGGGCGGCATGGCCACGGTGTACAAAGCGGAGCACATCCACTTTCGCGAAGTGCGAGCATTAAAGGCCATCAATCCGGAGTTCACCAACGATGCCAGCTTCGTCCGGCGCTTCACGCAGGAGGCCATCATCACGCGCTCCCTGCAGCACCCCCACGCTGTGCGCGTGGACGACATCGATCAGGCCGAGGATGGCAGCCCCTTTATCGTGATGGAGTACCTGGAGGGACAGAGCCTGAAGGAGGCGATGCAGGCCGAAGGTCCCATGCCGGTGGCGCGCGCCTGCGCCATCGTCAAGCAGGTGGCCGCTGCTTTGGGGGCCGCGCACGCCCTCGGCATGGTCCATCGCGACATCAAACCCGCCAACATCTTTCTAGTTGCCCCAGGCTCGAATAACCGTCGGCCCTCTCCGGGGAAGCCGGGCGGCGAAATCCCGGGCGAAACTACGATCTCCACCTCATCGCCAAGTACTGCCACTGCGATCGTCAGTCAGCCGGAAACTGCCTCAAGCGCGTACACGGTTGCGAAGGTTCTGGACTTCGGCATTGCCAAAATCATGGAGGGCCACCTTGAAGACAGCCGCCTCGCCCGCATGACCCTTACCGGCACGGGCATGGTGGTTGGAACCGTGGCTTACATGTCGCCCGAGCAGGCCATGGGCAGAAGAGGAAACGAACTGGACGGCCGATCGGACCTCTACTCGCTGGGCGTGATGATGTACGAGATGTTGACGGGAGACCTGCCGCTCAAGGCGGATTCGGATGTGGGGTTTTTGGTGGCACATGTCAATTCGTTACCGGCGCCCATCCGGTCGCGCCGCCCGGAGGTGCCGGAACCTGTTGCCAGGATCGTGATGCAATGCCTTGAAAAAGACCGGAACAAACGGCCCGCATCCGACGAAGCCATGATCGCCGCCATCGAATCATGGGAAAGAGGAGCGTCAACATCGGGGCAACACGCTGAGGATCGGCTTCAGCAGGTTTCCGAGACAATCTCCGCACCCTCACCGGGTCAGCGTTCGACGCGACGCATGTCCACCACAGCCATGATTGCCGCCGGATGCGTCCTGTTCATCGCCTGCGCCTTTGGCCTGTGGTATCACATGTCCAAAGGAGGTGGCGGAACGGCTCCACCCGTGAACGGCGCGATGGTGCCTGCAACAGTTGCTCCGGCAACAGTTGCCCCCCAGGGCACGACCGGGCAGGGCGGTCAGAGGCCGGGCGCCGACGGAGCTGTTGGTTCTACCGCAGCGACCGGATTGCCAGCGCAAGGGGCGCCACGGACGGAGCGTGACCAACACCCGGCTGTTAGACCTGCCACAAGACCATCCCCCCCTCGGGAATCCCCTCTTTCATCACCCGTCGGAGCGCCGCAAGAAGTTGCACCACCCAAGCCCAAACCAGCGGGTGAAACCCATCCATCCCCTGCGGTCATCGCTCCGTCTGTAACTGTGACAGGGTATATGCAAACGAGCGAAAGCTTTGCCGACCTGGGGAAATATGACAAGGCTATTCAGGAGTGCCGTGAAGGTCTTAAGGCATACCCTGGGAACGATCAGTTGCAACAATGTGTTGAAAAGATGAAGAACCGGAAAGAGGCGGAAGAGCGCGCCCTTTCTCCCAATTGATCCACTCCGACTGCGGACAGTCCCAAAACTAACCGCGCACTATCTCCCAAGTTCTGTTCCCCAACCCTCTGCGGGCACCTGCCTCCAGGCTTCTATAGGCATTTTCCTAATATCCGACCTTTAGTCCGTTTCCGCCCTTTGAGCTTGACTTTGGAATCAATCGGACCTATGAGTGTCAGTCATTAACCCCCCGTGGGGGGTCAATTTACATCATAAAAAGGGGGCATTATGCTTACCCGTCGTGAAAGGCTGCTACCCGCGCTGGCAGCAGTTGCGCTGGCTTGTTTATTTGTCTCGGCAACCATTCTCTCCGCGGAAGACAAGGAAGATAAAGTAGAGAAGAAGGCGGAGAAAATGGAAAAGAAGGAGGAACAAAAAGAGGTTAAGGAAGCAAAGCAGTATGCAAACATTAATGAGTTCGCCTCCGATCTTTACGCCGGAGATCCCGAATTCCGCGATGAAGTCGATAGGGCTTATCAGGACTTGCAGCGACAGCATGCGCTGCTCGCCTACCACGTCAACACCTCGGCCAAGGTGAACTTGGTTACCACAGAGGGTGATTATTTCGGACTGGACCCTGTGCTGTACAATGACCCGCGCGTCCAGGATTACGTGGACCGGATTGGGCAAACGCTGGTTCCGGCGAATTCCGAAAAGCTTTACGCCTTTCGCGTGGTCAGCAATCCAGTCCCATCGGCGCGCGCTCTCTCGACGGGCACTATTTATATCTCCACCGGCCTGCTGTCCCTCACTGACAACGAAGCCCAACTTTCTTACATTCTCAGTCACGAGTTGGCGCATGTTTACAAGGACCACTGGAAGACCAGAGTTATGGTGGAGAGGGCCGTACCTCGCTACGAGGCACACCTGGCAAAGAGACGGGCGATTACAGGAGCTATCGTGGGGGCTGGGGTGGGCGCGGCCCTGGGCGGAGCGGTGGGGCAGAGCGCCGCTGCCGCCGGTCAGGGATTGGCTTTGGGGGTCACGGCCGGCCTCGCCACAAGTATGTTCATGACAGGGATCGAAGCCAAGAAGATGAATGTCGATTGGACTCTCCCGCAAGAGGACGAAGCGGATGCCTTCGCGCTGCGCAATGCGCTCGATCACAATTACGACGTTAATGAGGTGCCCAAATTATACGCGACGTTGAAGGGAACCGAGCATGCAGACTCACGCGTGAGTTTGGGATTTGTAGCAGATGGCCGCCGCATTGACACGCGAACCAAATATGTAAACGACCAAATGGCCACGACCTATAAGGTGGACTACGAAAAAAAGCTGAAGGCGGAACAGTTGGTCGGCACCAGCCCCGACTACCAATTAATGATGGCGGAATTGAAGCGTGACAATGGAATCCTGGCGTTGCAATTCGACATGCTCGACATGGCCAACAAGAACCTTCACCAGGCCGTACAGTTACGTTCGGACGATGCCCTCGCTCTTTTTTACCTGGGAAAAATCGACAAGCTGATCGCTCGAACATCGGAACAACGTGAGGAAGCGGAGAACACGACGCTGCGCGCAATCAAGCTGGATCAGGATCGTCACATGCTGCCGGAGGCGGATCTTCAGGAGGCCCTCCTGCTGATGGAAAAGACCGATCCCGGAAGTCAAACCGCAGCCGTCACCGCACTCAAGAGTTACATCCTCGGCTACCAGACAAAACAAGTGTCGGAATGGAAATACTACAACGCACTGCCACCCAATATGATTATTCTTTATGATTATCTGCGGCTGTTGGGGGATCCAAACTGGAAGCCTCAATTTCCGGAACTCCAGCGAGTGCTGACGGCGGATTTCGGCAGTGGTGGCACCAACGCGTCACTGGGGCCAGTCGTGGAGAGCGCAGGGACCAGTCCGGTGCCCAACACCGCGGCCCCTGCTCCGAAGGCGAATTCGAAGCCCAAGTTAAGCCGATGAGAATCTACTGGCCATTTCGATTGCTGGTGCTTTTGTTGTCTTTATTGATCGTCTCGGGGGGAGTTCGCGCGGCGTCACCCGCTGAAGATGCCGGAAAGAACTCCCCCATCTTTCAGATCGAAATTCCGGAGGCGGGGATCGTCACGTCCGCTCTTCCCGTCCTATTCCTTGAATCCGGCGAAATTTCCCAGGTCAAGATTTATGTTCTCCGCCCTGAGGCAGACGCCATCGGATACGGAGATATCTATCCTTCCGTGAACGGCGCCGCCGCCGCAGTGATCTCGGAAACCCGGGCCAGCGAGCGGGGCAAGCGGGTAGGCATCCTTCTCGACCGGCGTCCCGGATTCCGGCTTCTTCCCGGATTTAATACCCTTGAAGTGCGTGCGGTCGACCAGGAAAGTCACGAATTTCGGGCCACGTTTGTGTTACACACACCCAAGGGGTCATGCGAGCAGGGCAAGGCGAAACTTCTTACGGTGGACAGCCTGGCCAATCTCCTACGTACAGGCGTTTCGAACCTGCGCTTGACAACACTGGTCCTGGATTGTGGAGTGGATTTTCAAACGACGCCCTCGATTGAACAACGACTTCGGGACCTGGGAGCGCAGGAGGGGCTGATCCACACCATTAAAGATCCTCTGGGGGCGGAGCAACAGGGGATGAACTCCACGGGATTTGCGCTGGGGGAGTTACTTGACCTCATTCAACAACGGGCGCCGAATGATGCTTTGGTGGAGCTGGTTCGTTCGCGCGGCGTGAACTTTGAGCTGGATGATGCGACCACAGAAAAATTACGCCAAGCCGGAGCAACAGATCAGTTGCTGCAGGTGGTACGTCTCGTCGGCAGCAAGTAGGGCGGGCGCGCAACGCGGGGAGCAGACCATCTGTAGAACTTTTCCGTGAGCGCCTGGCGTATGACCCGGTGATCGAGGTGCATTCGCGCAATTCCTTAGTCTTGCAGCATGGAAGCAAGACTTTGTTGGATTCGCGTGGTCCGATAGAATCAGCGCCATCGCGATCAGTTTGGACTAAGAACTTCGATGAATTGATTTTGAGGGAATGGCCCGAAGAGTGGGTCGCCGCAATCGAATTGCAGGATGTGGGGCAAGGGCGCATCCACGAGAATCCATGGATGCGCCGCATCGCAAGTCAACCTATCGTCCAAAATCCAAAGTCAAGAAAATCTACGACCTTAGCAGGGAACGATACCGCAATTCCGGGCGTACGGGAAATTCGTGGGCGAAGTTCTTGATCTTCTCAAAGATCCCGTCTATGTCCAGTCCGTACTTGGCATGAAGCAGCGCGGGAGTGCCGTGGGGAATGATGCGATCAGGAACCGCGATGCGCAAAATACTGGCGGGGATTTTCTTGTCCTGTAGCAAAGTGGCTACGGCAGAACCAAACCCGCCCGCTTCCGTGCCTTCCTCTGCCGTCACCAGAAATTGCTTTTCCGCCGCCAGGCAGCAGATTAATTCTTCGTCAAGCGGTTTCATAAACCGCGCGTTGATGACGGTGGCGTGAATGCCCAGGGCCTCAAGCCTCGTTGCCGCTTCCATGCAGGGATAGACCATGGAGCCGAGCGCCAGGATGCCCACGTCAGAGCCTTCGCGCAGAATCTCACCCTTGCCAATCTCCAGCGCCTTCAACTCCTTGTCCATGATGACGCCCATGCCGTTGCCGCGGGGGAAGCGCATGGCCGCGGGCCCGTTGAGATTAATCGAAGTGTAGAGCATGTGGCGCAATTCGTTTTCATCCTTGGGGGCCATCACTACGATGCCGGGCAATGCGGGAAGATAAACCAGGTCGTAGAGCCCGTGGTGGGTGGGGCCGTCAGCGCCCACCAGTCCGCCGCGGTCAAGAACGAACGTAACCGGTGCGCGCATCAGGCACGTATCGTGCATTACGGAGTCAAATGCACGCTGCAAAAATGTGGAATATATGGCGCACACCGGCCTCATGCCTTCGCAAGCCAGTCCGGTGGCGAAGGTGACGGCGTGCTGTTCCGCAATTCCAACGTCGTAGAAGCGATCTGGAAATTTCTTAGAGAATTCGTCCAGGCCCGTGCCTTCCCCCATGGCGGCAGTAATGCCCACCACCCGCGGATCTTTCTCTGCAATCTCACAGATGGCCTTGCCAAACACCGACGTGTAGCTTGGTGCTGCCACAGGGCCTTTAACGAATGCGCCCGTGGAGAAATCAAACGGTGTGACACCGTGATACTTCACCGGCAGCTGCTCGGCAATGGGATAGCCCTTGCCTTTTTGAGTCACAATGTGAACCATGACCGGCCCAGGGCGCTCTTTGGCTTTGGCAAGCACGTTCAACATTTCTTCCAAGTTATTGCCATTGATGGGTCCGATGTATTCGAAGCCCAGCTCCTCAAAAACCAGTCCCGGAATCAGCATGCTCTTGGCAGACTCCACGAGGTCCTGGGAAACTTTGAGCAGGCGGGGACCCAGCCGCGGAACAGAGCGAATCAGTTTTTCCACTTCTTCGCGCAAACGGTTGTAGGCTTGCCCGTGAACAATGCGGTTCAGGTAGCCGGCGAGAGCGCCGACATTGGGAGAGATCGACATCTTATTGTCGTTCAGGATCACCAATACTTTTTTCTTGAGCGTACCCAGGTTGTTGATGCCTTCAAGAGCCAAACCAGAGGTCAACCCGGCGTCGCCAACAATGGCCACCACGTTGAAGTCCTCACCTTTCAGATCCCGCGCCACTGCCATACCTAGTGCCCCGGAAATAGCGGTTCCGGCGTGGGCGACATTGAAGGTATCGTAAGGGCTTTCGTCACGAACCGGGAAACCGGAGATTCCCCCGTACTGGCGAATGGTGGGGAAACGGTCGCGGCGGCCGGTGAGAATCTTGTGACCGTAAGCCTGGTGGCCAACGTCCCATACAATCTTGTCCTTGGGCGTATCAAACAGGTAGTGGAGCGCGATGGTGAGTTCAACCGCCCCCAGGCTGGAGGCCAGATGGCCGCCGATCTTCGCGATTACGGAGACCATGTAATCGCGCAACTCTTCGGCGACGATGGGCAGGTCCGCGCGAGGGACCTTCTTTAAATCGGCCGGGGAATCAATGTGGGTAAGATATCGATATTCCATGAACACCTCTTTTAAGAACAGTAGGCAGTAAGCAGAAGGCAGTAGGCAGCACCGCTGGCGCCTTTATTCTCCCATCGTGGCCTTCGAAACAGTGCCTGCTTCAGAATAGACAAATCGTGTTCCTGCAGCTCTGCGTTCACGCGGTCCTGCGAGAAAAAACTTGGTCTGTCTGTGTTTTGCACCCGCGCATGAAAATCACAGTCAGCACAGAAAAACTGCGTTCTATAGGAATCTGCGACAGGGCGCGTTAACCAAACAGAAACTCTCGCACGGCGACAATTTGGGCAGTCCAGATTGTCAAGACGTCCGATCGCAGCGTCCTCCAACAGACGCAAGTGCAACGTTAATCGACGTTCAGGTTGGCCTGATAAACTTCTGGAGGCAGCGACCCTTTCCTCCACTTTGACTTAGCCGTTCTTATCTGACTTCTGCCCTTGCCTACCGCCAACTGCCTACTGCCTTCCGCTTACTGCGTTCTGCCTACTATATATTGTGCAATGCCTTGCAAAATCTCGGCGCGGGCGCCGTAGGGTTCCAAAAGGTCGCAAGCCTCTTCCACCAGGCGAGCGGCAATGCGCTGCGAGGCTTCGATGCCATGAATCGCCGGGTAAGTGGCCTTGTGCTGCTGTTGATCCTTGCCAATGGTCTTTCCCAATTCAGCCTGGGATCCCAGTACGTCAAGCAGATCGTCGGCAATTTGAAATGCCAGACCGATCTTCTCGCCATAGGCCGTAATGCGGTCCATATCTTCCGAATTGGCCTCGGCCAAAATAGCTCCTGCACGCAGCGCCACCCGAATGAAAGCACCGGTTTTGGCAGAATGGATGTACTCCAGCCGCGCGGCATCGCCAGTGGTGTCACTTGACTCCAAGTCAACCACCTGTCCCCCCACCATTCCTTTAATCGTCCCGACGGCGTGGGCGAGTTCCTGGATGACTTGCAAAATGCGGTCCGCAGCCCCACCGCCCGCGTCGGCAATAGCTTCAAATGCCAGCGTCAAAAGAGCATCGCCTGCCAGTATCGCGGCAGCCTCGCCAAAGACCACGTGCGAGGTGGGTTTGCCACGGCGGAGGTCGTCGTTGTCGAGAGCCGGCAAATCATCATGAATTAGCGAATACGTGTGGATTAATTCAAGTGAGCTCCCGACGCGAAGTAGAACCTTCTCATCACCCTCAAATAGACGCCCCGCTTCCAGGCACAAGGTGGGACGAAGACGCTTTCCTCCCGCAAATACGGAATAGCGCATGGCCTTGTGGATGCTTGGCGGATACTCCTCCGCCGGTGGAAGAATACGGTCGAGTTCCGCATCCACCAAGGTGCGGTTTAGTTCCAGCTGCTGGCGAATTGTGTCGGTCAATGTGACACTCATTGGAATGTTTTGCTGAGGAGTCAGGAGACAGCCGGCAGTATGAAAACACTTCTCAACGCTGTTGCCAAATGAGGGAGCCCAAGTCTTATGCTGACTCCTGTCTCCTGACTTCTGACTCCTTTTATTTCTAGCTTTCCTCCGCTTCGAAAGGCTCGGCCGCCATTTTCCCTCCGGCCTTTTTCGTCAGGATCTCCACCCGCCCTTCGGCCTCCTCCAGCTGCTTGTGGCAGAAATCGGAGAGCTTCATGCCCTCTTCATAGAGCACCAATGCTTTATCAAGAGAGAGGTCTGTATCCTCCAATTCGTGCACAATAGCATCAAGCCGCGCCAGGTTTTTCTCGAAAGGCTCCGGCTTGTCACTCTTCGCGGACTGCGACATGGCTGTGTCCTTCCTTGAATGCCCTGCTTTGTAATCCGTGCCTGCCATTGCACGTGCAACACTCTGTCCAAACCTCGCCATAGAACCCATCATGGGAAAATGGCGAATCTTGTAATTCTATCACGGTTGAGGGGTGGAAGGGACGGGCTGGCGCATGCCGAGGGCCTGCGCCACCTCCACCGCTAATGCATAGCGCCCAAAGGGGGCGGCGATCTGCACCCCCTGAACCAGGGTGCGGATTTCAACCAGAGTTTCCTGCGCGATTTTCAGCCCCTCCAAGCGGGCGCGCTCACCGGAATCAGCCGCCCGCATCCGTTCCATCACCTCAGGCGGAACAGAGATGCCTGGGACTTCATTATTCATGAACTCAGCATTGCGAAAGCTGGTGAGCGGCCAGATTCCCGCGATGACGGGAATGTCAGGAGCAAAACTCCGTGCCCGCTCCAGAAATTTCACCAGTTGATCTACCTGAAAAACAGGTTGAGTTACGGCAAAATCAGCGCCCGCCTCCACTTTGGAGTGAAAACGCCTAAGCTCCTCCTCAAGATTCAACGCATATGGATTGATGCTGGCGCCCACGAGGTATGCCGTTTGCACTCCGAGTGGATTGGCGCCGACGTCGAGGCCCCGATTTAGATTGTTCAGGAGGGTCACCAGTCCGATGGCGTCCACTTCTGATGCATCGCTTTCCAGCACCGTAGAATATTGGGGAGTATCGCGCGTCAACGCCAGCACGTTGCGCACGCCCAATGCGTGTGCGCCGAGCAAGTCAGACTGGATGGTCAGCACGCTGCGGTCGCGTGAGCTATAGTGGAGCAAAACATCAATCCCCGCGCGTTGCTGAAGCAATGCTGCGAGCGTCAGGGCGCTCATGCGCGCCGTGGCGCCAGCCCCATCCGGAATGTTGACCGCATCAATGCCCTGCTCCAGCAGGTATTGCGATCCCTCAACTTCCTTGGTGGCATCGCAGCCCTTGGGCGGGACCACTTCCACAAGGACGGGAAACTCCTGCCGCGCCAATTTTCCCGCCAGACGGGAGCGCGTGGCCACTGGGAGTGGGGGAAGGGTGTGCACTGACCGCCCCAGGACCTCCACCGGCACCCGCACCCGATGAAGATTCAAGGAGCGCACCGCGGTTTTGATGGCCTTAATGTGCTCAGGAGTTGTGCCGCAACATCCCCCCACCAGCCGCGCGCCTGCCTGGATAAACCGCTGGGCGTAGCTGGCCATATATTCGGGCGAGCAAAGATAGAGGCTGCGGCCTTCCATGGTGCGCGGCATTCCCGCGTTGGGCTGGGCGGAAAGTTTTTTTGCCGTCACCGTGGAAATACGCTCCAGCGTTTCCTGCACGGCGGCGGGACCAACGCTGCAATTGACGCCAATCAGGTCCGCGCCCCACTCATCCAGCGCCCGGGCAAAGTCTTCGGCCAGTGTTCCCGTGGGCGTGCTGCCGTCAGCCTGGACCGTCATCTGCACGATGACCGGGAATTGACCCAATTCCCTCGCGGCAAGCAGCGCCTGATGCGCCTCATTTAAATCCATCATGGTCTCGACAATTATCAGGTCGACCCCGCCCTCGATGAGCGATGCAATCTGCTCACGAAAGGCCGCTCGTGCTTCGTCCAGGGTGGTAAGGCCCAGCGGCTCCAAGCGGATACCCAGCGGCCCTACCGCGCCTGCCACATAGAGGTCATCACCGGCAACTTCTCGCGCCAGACGTGCACCCATGATGTTCAGTTCGCATACTCGCTCGCCGATGCCAAATTTTTGGAGACGAAACTTGTTGGCCCCAAAGGTGTTGGTCTCAATCACTTCCGCCCCGGCCTTGACGTATGCCAGGTGGACCTCTTTGACGAGCTGGGGCATCGCCGCATTAAGCTCGTCATAGCAGCGGCTGAGGGGGATGCCTTTGGAATAGAGCATCGTCCCCATGGCCCCATCGCACACTACGGGCCGTTTATCGATTCTGTCCAAGAACAGTTCGCGCATCCCTAACTTAGTCTAGCATATCTGGTTGGGGCTGTGAGGGGCGCTAAGGATCCGGGTGAGCTGAATCTCTTCCGCGCAGGGCACTTTCTATCCCAATGAGATGTTTTCAACTCCAGCAGCTTGCAAGGTCCCTAAAGTCAAGCGATTGGCGCACTCTTTCGGAAAGACCCTTACAAATCAAATTGATCCCGGGCGGGCGCACAGGGGACTGACTAAGAACCCAGTTTTAAATAAATTCTCATTAGGTACGGACTCGAAACCTGCCATTCGTTTGCAAGACAATATTTAGGTTGTTGTCGAATAAACCTTTTAGATTGTTTCTACTACCATGAATGCCTGTTGCAAGCCAGGTCGAGGACTTCACTTCGTAAGGCGACTCCTAGTTGCATTGAAAAGCAGTCAGTAGTACCTTTTGAGATAGCGGAAAAAGGACATGAAAAACCCAGGTAGCATGTCGCGACTGCCCCAGGAGCAGCCCGTTACAGCTTTGCTGCAAGAGTTCGCCTCAGGGGACAGGAGCGCCCTCGACCGGCTGGTTACTCTGATCTATCCCGAATTGCGGCGGCTGGCGCGGGGCTATATGCGCAATGAGCGTCCTGACCATACGCTGCAACCGACCGCTTTGGTCCACGAGGCCTATGCCCGGCTGGTAAAGCAGGAGCAACCCGATTATTGCAGTCGCGCACACTTCATGGGCGTTGCAGCTCAAGTCATGCGCCAGGTCCTGATCGACCACGCGCGGACTCGCGATGCTGAGAAACGAGGCGGTGGCGCGGCGAATTTGTCCTTGGAAATGGCTGGCGATGTGCCTGCGGGTGAGCCTTCAAACATTATCGCCATTGATGAGGCCCTTGAACGACTGTCACAGAACGATGCCCTGAAGGCGAGATTGGTGGAGATGCGCTTCTTCGGAGGAATGACCGCCGAGGAATCTGCCGAGGTTTTGAAACTTCCCGTTGCGGAGGTTCGCCGCCATCTTCGCGTGGCCCAGGCGTGGTTGCAGCGTGAGCTTGATCAGAAAACTTCCTCTGACAAAAAAAACTGACACGGGATGCAAATTTCTACCCCCCTTTTCGCCTTATTAGTAAGGTGCTGATCAACCCAAAGGAGAGATCGTGCCCGGCGACGACTGGAACCAAATCCAGGAGATCTTCTTAGCCACTGCCGATTTGCCTGTTTCTGAGCGGGATGCGTTCCTCGACCGCGCCTGCAATGGAGACGGCAAATTGCGTTCGGAGGTAGAGTCGCTGTTGCGGGCTGACTCCACCGGTGACGCTGCCATCGCCGCGGCCATCCACTCCGAAGTCAATGCGCTGCTGAACGGCCACGCCTCGTTGGTGGGCACGCGCATGGGACCATACCGTCTGTTGAAGGAAATCGGGCGTGGTGGGATGGGGTCGGTGTACCTGGGTGAGCGCGATGATGAGCACTACCGCAAGCTGGTGGCCATCAAAGTGGTCAAGCGCGGCATGGACAGCATGGAGGTGCTGGCGCGATTTCGCCACGAGCGCCAGATTCTGGCAAGCCTTGAGCATCCCTACATTGCCCGCCTCATCGACGGCGGCAGTACTCCAGACGGGCGTCCGTTCTTTGTTATGGAGTATGTGCAAGGGCAGCCGATTGACACTTATTGCCGAGAGCAAGGCCTCAATTTGGAAGCTCGGTTGCGGCTGTTCCATAAAGTTTGCGAGGCCGTTGCCTATGCCCACCGTGCATTGGTAGTCCATCGCGACCTCAAGCCCGGCAATATTTTTGTTTCTGCCGAAGGGATTCCCAAACTTCTCGATTTTGGAGTGGCCAAGCTGCTGGATTCCGGCAATGATCCGGGGCTCACCGCCACGTCTTCCCTCATGGGGCCCCTTACTCCGGAGTATGCCAGCCCGGAGCAAATCCGGGGCTTGCCCATCACCACAGCGGCAGACGTTTATGCCCTGGGCGCCATCCTCTTTGAACTTCTCACGGATAGCCGTGCCCAACGCTTTACCACCCAAAGCGTGTTGGAAATTGAGCGGGTTGTCTGTCAAACGGATACCCCACGCCCCAGCACAGTTGCCCGGGCCGCTGGGGCGCCACACCGGCTGGACGGCGACTTGGACAACATCGTTCTCATGGCGATGCGCAAGGAGCCCGAACGCCGCTATGGATCGGCGAATCAGCTTGCCGAAGATATCGTGCGCTATCTGGATGGCCGTCCCATCCTCGCCCGTCATGACTCGGCGGTTTATCGCGCCCGCAAATTTGCGCACCGCCACAGTTTTTCATTGGCGGCGGGCGTTCTGGTCTTCCTGAGCCTCCTCGGGGGGATTGTTTTGGCGGAGAGGCAGGCTCACCGGGCTGAGATTGCGCGCGGCTTTGCCGAAACCCAGAGACAATCAGCCGAACGGGAAAGAGTGCGTGCCGAAGGCCAGAGACAGCTTGCCGAGCGCGAACGGGCCCGCGCAGAAGCGGAAACACTCGTCGCCAGAACTGAACAGGAACGCTCCCGCCGCCGTCTTGCCCAAATGCTGGAATTGGCAAACAGCTCGCTCTTCGACGTCCACACAGCCATCGAAAAACTGCCCGGGGCAACTGAAGCCCGGCGCCAGATCGTGGTGACGACGCTCCGATTCCTCGAGAACCTCTCCAAAGATGCCGGCGAGGACGATGATTTGCGGTTCGTGTTAAGCGCTTCCTATTTTAAAGTCGCCAACGTCCTGGGTTATCCCCTCCAGCCCAATCTGGGCGACACCAAGGGGGCGCTTGCCAATTACGAAAAATCGGTAGCGCTCATTGAACCCCTCATGGCCAAGGATCCCAATCGTGCTGAATACGTTTTGCAGTGGGTGCAGACGAGGGTCAATTGGGCAACGTTGCTTGCCCGAACTGATGAAGAACCGCGCGCTTTGCAGATGATGCATGAGACGCTGCCGGAGGCTCAACGGCTCGTACGGCTGCATCCCCAGGATCCCGGGTTCCTGGTTGCTGAGAGCCAGGTGTACTCGGTGATGGTAAATGCCCTGGTGACGACCGATTCCGCTACGGCTCTCCACTACTGCCAATTGCAGGCACAAGCCATGGAGCAAGCGCTGCAAATATCCCCAGGCAACACCGAATTACAGATTGAATTGGGAACGGCCTATAGCCAGGAGGCCCGGGTATGGAATACCCGGGGGGAGTTGCGGGAGGCGGTGGACCTTTTCCGGCGGGCTGTGGCGTTAAGAGAAGGCGCATTGGAACGCAACCCATCCGATGTCCTGACCCGGCGCAGCCTGATGATCACCTATGGGAATCTTGGCGGTACGTTGGGAAACCCACTCTATCCCAATCTGGGAGATACCGCAGGGGCGCGCGAATACTATGGGAAGGCTCTTGCCATGGCTCGCGATCTGGCGAAAGCCGACAGCAAGGATCAGCTTGCTCAATATGATCTTGCCAATGCGCTGCTGTATCGCTTTTCCATGGACCTTCCCAAGGACGAATGGGAGGAATCCCTGGCAAAACTGCAAGAGGCGGATGGAATTCTGCAAAAGCTCTGCGCGGCCGATCCCCGGTCAATTGCCAACATGCGCACATTGGCAACAGTCGAGGAGTTAGAAGGCAAGCGCTTGCAGGGCTTGGGGCGAGGTGACTTGGCCATCGTTAAGGCCCGGCAATCTCTTGCCGACGCTGAGAAGGCGGTGGCCCGCAATCCCTCCGACCTCGGCCTGGTTTCACAGGCGCTGGCCAGCGAGGAGGAAACGGCGGAAATTCTGGCTCAGCAAGGCGATAAAGCCGGAGCACTGCAAGCGGCACAAAGAGCAATCGCGCGAGCCGAGGAATTCTCCGGACCTGAGTCCGAGCACGACCGCGTAATCCGTTCACGGGCGATGGCATACCAAAACCTGGCAAATATTGAAGTGAAGTTCGGCGACTGGACCGAGGCCCGGGTTGCCGCTCAGCGCGCAGTTGACGGCTGGCATGAAATAGTTACTTTGGGAAGCCGGCGTGCCGACCCTGTCAGGTTGGCCCAAGCCGAAGGTCTGCTCAAAGACTGTAACGCCCATCTGCGCTAAGAAAAATCTTTCGTCCCGCGCAAATTTCCCCCTGCTTTTTCGCCTTAACAGATAGAGACCCAAATAGAGGTTCTCACGTCGTCCTCCAGATCGCGCGGACTAATCCCACCCGCCGTGGGGTTAGTCCGCGACTTTTTGAGCGTGGAGGTTGGAGGACATGTGAATATGCGTAACTTCAAACGTCGCGGGGAAGGTTGAAAAACACCCACTCCGCCCTTTGTGCCCCTCACTGGATCTTCTTCAGTACTTTAATTGTGTGAATGGCGGTCCGTAGTGAATAGGGCAAGAAAGCGTCATAAACCTTATGTGGGCAGCGTGCGAAATGAACTCTTCCTACGCCCCTTCCGGGGGCCAACAAGACTTAGGCCTTACTGCGCGTGAGCGCCAGGTGATAGAACTTGTTGTCGCCGGCTATACGAACGCGGATCTTGCGCAGGAACTCGGGATCAATGAGAACACCGCCGAAGATTACCTGACCGGCGTTTCCGGCAAACTGGGAGTCGCAAACCGCCTGGAGCTAATACTCTTTGCTGTGGACAAGGGCTTGATGTTAGACGATTAGAGGGATTTTCTCATGCCCGATTTACCCGGGGCAACTGCCCGTTGAATCTGCGGATATGACACGTGGCGATCGTCGTTTCGTCCAAAGGGGAACACATGAGTGATCCGGCGAACACCCAATCAGTCTGCCCGCAGACGCGGATGGCGGCGGAGCTTGTCCGATTGGAATCGCAGAGGAGGGAATTCTGGGTTCTGACTTGCTTTGCAGGCGTTGTCCTTATGTTGGGTGTTTTATCATTCTTTTTCCCCCACCGGTTTTGGGAAAATGGCGACTTTCAGGTAAGTCTCTCGCCACAAGTCCTTTTTATCCTCATGGTAGGAGCGGTGCTGGTTGCGCTGTTTCACATCAGGCGGGATTTTGAAGTACGCGGTCTTCGAGTGGCTAATATTCAGCAATCGATGCGGTCGGAGGAAGAGCAAGCCAATAGCATGATCGATGCGGTAACCAATGTGTTGACTCGCGCCTCCCTGGATGATCTTCTGACGAGCCAAATCTCCCGCGCTGAGCAAACCCACCGCCCTCTGGCCCTGATCATGTGCGACCTGAACAACTTTAAGCAGGTCAACGATCGCTATGGGCACCTCATTGGCGACTACGTGCTTTCCCAGGTTGCCACCATCCTGAAATTTTGCGTCCGTGGGTGCGATTACGTCGTCCGCTATGGCGGTGATGAATTCCTCGTTTTGCTTCCTGAAACTGATCATACTGGTGCAGAGATTGTGCGCCAGCGCATGCATCGTATGGTGGCCGAATGGGAGCGCAATAACCGCTTGGGCGACGTTCCCATCTCGATCAGCCTGGGCTTATTCCTCCACGTGAGCGGCCATACCGCTGATATGGATATCGCGGAAGCCGATGCTCGCATGTATGTGGATAAACAAACCACCAAACACCAAATCATCGCAACCACATCATCCCTGGCGCAATAAATTCGGTTAGCTCTCAAGCGCCTTCCGGCAATATTCGAAACTCTTCTTGACCTCGGCAAAAGTGTCGAGGCCAGGTGCGTACTTTCCGTATTCGTATTCAATATTGGCGGGAAATTTCCAATGGTTATCACGCACGAGGCGCAGGACTTCAACAATGGGCGTGTCACCGAGGCCGAAGGGAACGTTGGGGCCGTGATCCCGCTTGCGGTCTTTCAGGTGCAGCGTCACCACCTTGGCGTGGTGCCGTTGAAGGAATGTGACGGGGTCTTGGTTGGCGGCGGTAAAATGGCCGATATCAAGATTAATTTGGGCATAGTGTGATGCGCCTTTTAGTGCACGTTCGAAGCTTTCGGCCGTGGCGAACTCGTCCGGGTCGGAGCTATTGTCGTGGTTGTGGTAGCCCACAATGATCTTATATTTCTGGGCAAACCTATCGATGCGGGGAACCATGCTGATTTTTGTGGTGGTCGTCAAAAGACTTAAGCCCATGGCACGTGTTGCCTGAAAGACATTTTCGATCATCGCATCGGTGAAATTTGCGTGAATATTGCCGGCATAGGCGTAAAGATTGATTCCAGCATCGTCAAACTTCTTCCGCACCGTGGGGTAATAGCTGAGGGGCATCTCAAATCGGGCCTGACTGATATCGGCGGAGTGGTTGGCCGGAAGTTCAATGTGGCCTTCAGAAACTTCGCACTCACCGATCTGAAGTTCAACCAGGGCGGCGATGCAGGCATCAAGAGAACGGTCGCGGAAGGAGTAGGATTGCGCGCCAACCATCACGCCGCGAATCAACGCATTGCTGATTGTGGTGCTCAAAAGCTCGCGGGCAGGAGCCAAGGCACCCGCACATCCCGCCAAAAGCAATTTGCCCGCATCACGTCTGGATATGATAGTCACAAGCCCTCCTTACCCTATCAACTCAATAGTGGCGGAAGTATAGGTTGAAGGCGCAGCGCTTGCAAGGCCTTAGCTCTGAGAAGTCTGGCGTGACATTGAATAAGGTGGTCCTATCCTTTGACCTGGCTCCCCCGTTATTTTTTGCGGGAGGGAGAAAAGGGGGATGGGTTTATATCGCGAGCCATCACCAATGCATCTTCGGCAGGGTCATGGTAATAGTCGCGGCGGGTGTGCAGCACATTAAATCCTGCTGACGCGTAGAGGGCAAGCGCCGGCTGATTGGAGGCACGAACTTCAAGGAACAGGCGGGACACTCCGCTTGACTGAAGGGCTCGAATTCCTGCCGCCAGCAGCGCGCGCGCAATTCCCCTCCGCTGATGGGACGCGTCAACTGCCATATTTCGAAGTTCTGCTTCGTCCGTCGCCCGATGAAACGCCGCAAAACCCGCAACCCGTGGCGGATACTCATCGTCTGCTTCCGCGACAAGAATCGTTCCAAGAGGATCTCGAGCCAGTTGAGTATAGTCTTCCAACCTCCACTGCGCCGCCTGGGGGCACTTCAACTGAATCGCGTGAATGGTGGGAAGATCGTCATCAGAACAAGGGCGGACTCTCATGGCACATTTCAGCAGGCAGGGGTTAAAAGGGTAATGGGTAAGAATGAAGGTTAAAGGGTGAAGGGCAAAGGCTAAGAGCAAAATGTAAATGGTAAATTGTAAATGATGAACCCGTGGTTCTTGTTTTACCCTTTAGCCTTTACCCTTCATCCTTTCTTAAGTCCCGAAACCCAATTCCCAACTCCCATATCGCTTGTCCCGTAACCCATCCCCCTGACACCTGGCACCTAACACCTTTTTTATTCTTTCCAGTTCACTTCCGCGTCCGGGCGGCGAAGGTAGTAAGCATCCAATTTCGCGGCCGGGTGAGAATGGCTCGATTGCTCTTCCTCTCGGGCGATTTCAGCAATGGAGTCCATCAGGCCGGCTTCAACCGTTTGCCATAGGAGCGATGCAGGCAGGCTTGTGCATAAATCGAGAGCGGACCGGTCATTCGCGCGCAGCAGGCAAGTGACCGTTTGCCCGCTCGAAAGCCGCTCTTCGATGGACGCGCGCAGCGATTCGGGCTTCAGCAACCAGCCTGCATCCGCCGGCTCAAATTGCAGTTGAGTCTCGTTCGGAAGTTCAGAAGCCTTGCGGGAAAAACATGCCAGGAAGAATTCTCCCCGGCCCGCATCCATAATGGGGAGTGCCCAATCTGACTGGGGGCGCACTTTGTTCACCATCGCTTCCAACACCGAAACGCCACGAACCGGGCGGTCGAAAGCCTTGCCCCACGCCAGCGCTGCCGCCAAACCAACCCGGATCCCAGTGAACGAACCGGGGCCGTTGGCAGCGGCGTAAAGATCAATCTCGCGGAGTTTCAAGTGCGCTTGGGCAAGAGCCTGCTCCACTAGTTCGAACAACGTAATGGAATATTGATTCGCCTGTCCTTGGTTGGGGGCCAAAGCCAGTGGCTTCGCATCGCGAAATATCCCGACGCCACCGTCTTCACTTGTGGTATTAAGAGCCAGAATAAGCATAATCCATCATTATATCCAAGCCGGCGCTTTATGGTGGTTCGGGAGCGCCAAATGGCATTTCAAGGATGGCCAAGCCGACCGGGATTTTGCATATCGGCAAAGCAAGATCAGAAAACCCAACCCAGGACAGCACCCCGTTGATCGTGAGAAATCAGTGCAAACTGCTGACAAATTTCCAGAACTCTTCATTGCTCCGGTAAGGGGTAAAGGAGTTATCCGTACTGGGGTCGGGCAGGGTTTCACCGGGGATGACATTGGCCTTGCGGGTAAACGCCTCCTGCAGATGACTGCGCGCGTCCGTGAGCTTCCCTTCCTGCGCATCCGCGCAAGCTAAATTGTAGTAATAGAGGGGATAGTCCGGGTCTTTTGCAATCGCCGCCTCAAAAAGGGCACGTGCTTTGGCAATATCGCCCGAGATTCCATAGGCCATCCCGGCCTGGTCAGTTGTCACGCGCCGCATGGTTTGTTGGTCTTTGCCGTCACCGATTTTGGAAAGTGCCAGCTCAAAAATCGGTGCAGCCGCTTTGAAATCGTTCCGTCGATAGAGGATTTGCGCGTACAAGAAGGCATCACCAAACTGCGGGGTGTACCTTATATCGAGGTGGAATGTAGCAAGAATCTTTTTGATCTCGGGATCTTCAGGGCCGATTGGGGTATTGCTATAAAATTCAAGGTCTCCGCAAATGTCCTTGGTGGCGGTAAAGCCACGGGCACTGTATATCGTCTTGCCATGCCCGTCCTGGACAGAATAGGTCACAACCTCGACAGGCAAATAATTCGCGCTGGTAACCTCGAAATTAGCAACGGTCCTGGCCGATGGATTCTCTTTCCTTACCTCCGCAAGCGCATCATCCCGGCATTTTGCGCTGGTCAATTGCCCTTCCTCAGGAACTAGGAATAGGAAACCAAGGAACATCAACGATCCTGATTGGTTCCTGGCACGAATACCAATTTCTTTGCCATTTGATTTCACGGAAGATTGGACGACCTTAAAGCCCTCCGCTCTCCATTGCAGTTGGCCAGGGTGAGCTGGGAGCACGAATTTAAAGGTCGCCTCATCTCCTTTGGTTTGTGGAAGGCAGGGAATCGCGACGATGAATGACAAAAGGGTCAATGCGAATTTCATATTCAAGCGGGGGATTCTACTCCGCTGTCTTGATGGCGACAAGCGGAACGGAGGCAGCATGCGCAGTTAATTCTTGGCACGGCTTATGATTCTGATGCCGCGAGGCTTAGACGTTCGTGGGCCCGGAGATCGATGGAGTCAACAACGGGCTACTCAAATCCCATATGTTAGAATAGAGTGTCACAGCGAGCCACCTTGAACATCGAAGCATCTCTTCCTCGCTACATGTTGAGAGACTACGGGTGTTGCAGGTAAAAGGTTGAAAGCAAAGGGTCGCTCAGGCTTGGTCCGGCGCAGGCTGAGTCATTGAATTCGCCGGTATCCATCTTCGATGCTCGCTGAATTCGGATCGGTAAATAAGGGTCAACCTTTGCCCGCTGCTTTCCTGCGGTGAATAGCAGGCCTGACGGTTGTTACAAGATTCATGGTAGAAACCAATCGCTCCATATCCCGGCCTCTTGAGTTGACGGAACTCCTGACCTTGATGATCGAGGTCACGGAGCGGATCAACTCCACGCTCGATCTTGATGAGTTGCTGGGGCGCATTGCTGAAATCGTCAAGCGCGCCATCGACTATGAAGTCTTCGCTATTCTTCTGCTCAACGAGAAGACGCAGGAGCTGCGCGTGCATTTCAGCCTGGGCCATCCCAAGGAACTGGTTAAGAACCTTCGCATCAAGGTGGGCGAAGGTATCGTGGGCCGCGCCGCGCAGACCCGGCACTCGGTGCTGGTGAATGACGTCAAGGACGATCCCTCGTACATCCCATCGCTGGCTGCGATGCGCTCCGAGTTGGCGGTTCCTCTAATGTTCAAGGGCCGATTGATCGGCGTCCTTGACCTTGAAGCTCCGCAGCCCGACTTCTTCAACGACTCGCACGTCAGCCTGCTGGAACTTCTAGCCAGCCGCATGGCTCTTGCCATTGAGAACGCCCGGCTGTACCGGCGCACGCTGCGACAGGCCCGCACGCTGCAATTACTGAATGAAATCAGCCGCGAACTCAGTTCAGTGCTGGTCTTGGGCGAATTACTCCGCAAAATCGGGACTTTAACGAAGAAACTCGTCGATTATCATCGATTTGGCATTCTTTTGGCCGACGACCAGACGCAGACCTTCAATGCCGTCATCTCCCTGAAGCAGGATGAGCGCATGCCCGAGCGCTCCACTGTAAATTTTGGCCAGGGCATTGTCGGGGCGGCGGCCACGCTGCGTCGGCCGGTGCTGGTTGCGGACGTTAGCAAGGATTCGCGCTACATCTCCGTCAATCCTGAAACCCGCTCCGAAATGACCGTTCCGCTAATTTATCGGGATAAAGTGATTGGAGTAATTGACTTGGAAAGTCCTCATCTCAATTACTTTAACGAAGACCACGTACGGATGTTTTCCACTCTTGCGCCGCAAATCGCCATCACCATTGAGAATGCGCGGCTCTACGAGCGTGTGGCGCGCAGTGAAGCCCGTCTGGAGCGCGATTTGCGCCGCGCCCAGGAAATCCAGATGCACCTGATGCCGGGAATCGCGCCAAAAATTCCCGGCATGGAAGCGGCTTTGCATTTTCAGCCCTCCAGCGAGCTGGGCGGCGACCTTTACGACTTCCTCTCCTACGGCAGAGACAAGCAGGTGATCATTGTCGGCGACGTCAGCGGAAAGGGCGCGCCTGCAGCACTTTACGGAGCCATGGCCAGCGGCACTCTGCGCAGCCTTGTCCCCCTCAAACTCCCCGCGCCGGACATGATGAAGCAGCTCAATGTGATGTTCCTCGAGCGCAAGATCGAGGGACATTTTATTACCCTAACCTATGCAATCTGGGAGCCCCGCACCAAAACCCTTACTCTGGCCAATGCGGGAATGCCGCTTCCCATTCTGCTGCGCAAAGGGGTGTGCCGCGCGATTCGGGTGGAGGGCGTTCCCCTTGGATTGCTTGAGCATACAGACTATCAATCAGTGACCGTGAATCTGGAGTCAGGCGATCTGCTGGCGTTCTTTTCCGATGGCATCACTGAGGCCAACGACCCTCAGCAGGACGAGTTTGGTTCGCGCCGTCTGGAAAATATACTGCGCGAGAACGCCCAAAAACCGCCGCACGAGATCGTCAGCCGGGTGTTTAAGGAACTGAAGGATTTCGAAGCAGGACGCCCACAGCGCGACGACCAGACGCTTGTGATTTTGAAAGTTCGGTGAGAGGAGTGAAGGTGTTAGGTGCCAGGGGTGAGGTGTTAGGGACACGGGGCAAGGGGCTTAAGGCAAGGATGAAGGGTGAAAGCTGAAGGATGAAGAGAAATTGTAAGTGGTAAATGGTAAAGGATAAAAGGGCGGGCGTGCTTTGAGTAGAAGAACTAAAGTTTAAGGGGTAAAGGCTAAAGGGTAAATCGGGAGGTGAGGTTCATCGTTTACCATTTACCATTTACATTTTGCCTTTGCTTTAAGCCTTTACCATTTAAAATTTCTCTTCATCCTTCAGCCTTCACCCTTCATCCTTAAGAATCTCTGTCCAGCGCGTAAAGCTAGGAATATAGACAAAAATGACCTTATCGACCGAAAACTCTTTCCATTACCGCAATGGCGAATTCTATTGTGACGACGTCTCTCTCGCCTCCATTGCTGAGCGCTTTGGCACGCCTGCTTATGTGTACAGCCAACGAACGATACTCAGCAATTATGAACGCCTGCACCGGACGGTGTCGCACATTCCCGGCCTAATCTGCTATTCGGTGAAAGCCAATTCGCACCTCCGCATTTTGAGCTTGTTGCGGCAGGCGGGCGCTGGGTTCGATGTGGTCTCTGGCGGTGAACTGGCGCGCGCGCTGCGGATTGGAGCCTCGCCCGAAAGCATCGTCTTTTCCGGAGTGGGCAAGACGCAGGATGAAATTGACGCCGGCATCGCCGCGGGCATCCTGATGTTCAACGTGGAGTCGGCGGGCGAGTTGGACTTGATCGAAAGTCGCGCCCGTGCACTGCAAAAGGTGGGCCGCGTTTCAATTCGCGTCAATCCCGACGTGGAAGCGGACACGCACCCGTACATTTCCACTGGGCAGATGATCCACAAATTTGGCGTGCCCAAGGACGAAGCTCCGGAGCTCTATCGGCTGGCGGCTCGGTCACCACATCTTAAGGTGCAGGGGGTGGCCTGCCACATCGGTTCGCAAATTCTTGACGTTGAGCCTTTCCTGAAGGCATTGGATGAGATCCTGATTGTGGCGCGCAACCTGGCGGCGGAAGGCATCAACGTTGAGGTGCTTGATCTGGGCGGCGGATACGGAATTACCTATGCGGCCGAGCGGCCTCTTGACGTGGAACTGATGGCTCGGGGCTTGGAAGAGCGCCTCGGCAAGACTCCATTACACCTCGTCATCGAACCCGGTCGCGCTCTGGTGGGCAACGCCGGCGCCCTGATCACGCGCGTGCTCTATGTGAAGCGGAACCAGACGAAGAATTTTATCGTCATCGACTCCGGCATGAATGACCTGATGCGGCCAACACTTTACGGCTCTTATCATGAAATCGTTCCCGCGCGCGGAGGCACCGTGCAGCGACTGCTGGCTGACATCGTTGGTCCACTCTGCGAAAGTGGGGACTTTTTTGCCCGCGATCGCGATATGGCTGATGTCCGGCCGGGCGATCTGTTGGCCGTGCTGACCACCGGCGCCTATGGATTCGTCCTCTCCTCCAACTACAATACACGCCCTCGCCCCGCCGAAGTGCTGGTGACCGGCACCAAAGCGGAATTGATTCGCGACCGCGAAACCGTGGAAGGCCTGATGACGGGGGAGAGGATTTAAGTTCCAGGAATTAGGATTCGCATACTGCGGCGGAGCCGAAACCAATCAAGTCGTCTGGATTCCAGCTTCGAAATCAGTTTAATTCACTGTGGGAGTAGCCCGCTTTCTGCGTGAGTTTCATGGCCAGATCCCAACCTGGAAAAGCGGCAGCTTCGCAGCCGCACTCCAAAAGCGCTTCGCACAGACTTGGACCATGACCGAAATACGGCCTGCCGAAATACCACAAGACATCGCTGTGGTGCGCAGCCTCTTCCGCGAATACGCCGCAAGCCTGAATGTCGACCTCTGCTTCCAGAATTTCGAAGCCGAGCTTGCCGGTCTGCCGGACAAATATGAGCCACCCAAAGGCCGGCTACTGCTCGCCTGGAGCGGCCAGGAAGCGCTTGGCTGTGTAGCCTTGCGCCCCATTAATGAGGTTTCCTGCGAAATGAAGCGCCTGTACGTGCGGCCCCAGGCGAGGGGCGGTCAACTCGGGCGCCGACTGGCTGTGCGCATCTGCCAGGAAGCACGGACAGCAGGCTACCGGCGCATCTGCCTCGATACTATTCCCGCCATGACCGCAGCCATCGGGCTCTACACCTCTCTGGGCTTCAAGCCCATTGCCCCCTATATCTTTAACCCCGTCCCCGGAGCTATCTACCTGGCGTTGGATCTGTAACGCGTCCCGCGCCGCCTCAACCCATGACTTGTTGATTCGGAGCCAGAGATGGCGGAAAAATTGACCTAAGGCGATTACGGTATGACATTTTGCCTGAGCCAGAACCTTGAACCAGTGCCCTTTGAAGCCCTTTATTAGCGAGGAATTGTTATTTATCCACCATGATGTCGGCCAAAGACTCCTCTGGGGCCGAACGCTGTTCAAAACCAAGTGCCACGCCTCAAATTATGAAGCCGCGAACCTGCAAAGGTTCCGCATCAGGACGGCTTCGCCTCGGGGGGAGGGGCCAGCGCGACGGCGGCTTCAGTGGTGAGCAAGAGGAAGGTAAAGGTCTCCTGCAGATAGAGGCGAACCGCGGCGTCCGTGTGGCTCAAGTAGCCGATGGAGACGTCCTGGCCGATATGGAGGTCAAAGTCGCCGCCGCGAGTGGTCAGCACAAAGGCCCCGGCAATGGCGGGCGCCCAGATGATCTTATCGTCCACAAGCCGCTTGACGTGTTCCAGCACGGGGTAGCCGTGGTCGCTGGTTTCGGCAAGCTCGGTGTAGGCGTCGGCGCCCAGCAGCACCGCGTAGGGACCGTTCACGCCCACCAGCCGCAACTGGCTCAAGGCCTGGGCAATGGCATTGGGGTATTCGCGCACGTCGGCGGGCAGCGTCATCAGCGGATTGCTGGTTCCCTGGCGAATGCCCCCGATTCCCGCGGCGGCATAGCCATCAAATATGGCCCCATCTTCGGCAAAGGCAATCTGGCGGGCGGCGTCCTTGGCGGGCTGCCAGTCGGAGTCATTGGCGCCGCGGTCGACGTCGTCAATCTGCTGGCGGTCCAGCTCAAAGGGAACGCGCAGTTCCACCAACGCCTTCACCTCGCGCTGCCTCGCGATGATGCCTTCTTTGGGAGCTTCAATCGAACGCAGGTGGCCCGTGCCCACGGCGGAAAGCCCCAGCCCCGCCGGCGCATGCACATCAACCACGCGCCGCCCGGCAAGGTAACGCTTAAGTGTGCGCGCAGTCTCCTCTTCAATCTGTGCCCACGCCCCTTCAGAAATGGGGGCAAGCTCGCGATGGAGGTTATTCATTTGGGGTTTCTCCTTTAAGGGAACCGATTCCGAGCGAACCATCGGACGCGCAGGATGATGATGATTCTGCTGGTGAGGTGGAAGGCGCCGCAGCGGCAGGCAGGCTGCCCGCTGCATCTTCAAGAAAAGTGGCGGTGGGCACAAAGAACAGGTTCCCGGTGACGGCGCGGCTGAAGTCAAGCAGCCGGTCGTAGTTTCCGGGCGGGCGGCCGATGAACATGTTCTCAAGCATCTGCTCAATGGTGCGGGGCGAACGGCTGTAACCAATAAAATAGGTGCCAAACTCGCCGTAACCGGGGCGGCCAAAGGGCATGTTCTCGCGCAGGATCTTGATCTCTATTCCGTCTTCAACAATTGTCGTGAGGGCGTTGTGGGCGGAGGTGGGCTTCACGGAATCGGCCAGCTCAACGTTTGAGAGCTTGGTGCGGCCGATAATGCGTTCCTGCGCTTCGGTGGGCAGCGCGTTCCAGGCGTCAAGCGAGTGAAGGTACTTCTGCACGATCACGTAGCTGCCGCCCGCGAACGCGGCGTCCTCCGCGCCAATCAGCACGGCGTCAACGGCCGCCTCGCCCCGCGGATTCTCCGTTCCATCCACAAAGCCCAGCAGGTCGCGGTCATCGAAGTAGCGGAACCCCTGCACCTCGTCCGCGGCGGAAACCGCACCACCCAGGCTTTCCATGATCTGCGTCGCCAGCTCGAAGCATAAATCCATGCGCCTGGAGCGAATGTGAAACAGCAAGTCGCCCGGGGTGGAGACGGCGTGGCGCGCTCCGGCGTTGATCTCTTTGAACGGATGCAGGTTCGCCGGGCGCGTCGCTCCGAAAAGCTGATCCCACGCGTCGGAACCGATTCCCATGACGCAGGAGAGGCCACCCTCAAGGTCGCGGAAATCCACCGCGCGCACCAGCTTGGCCAGGCCTGCGCAAAACGACCGGACGGCGGCCAGATTTTCCGCGCCCGGGTTAATCGTGGACACCAGAAAGATCGCCGCCCGGGTGAGCGGTGTGGCGATTGCCTGCGGGACGCTACTGGAGCTGCCCGCCGCTGCGGCCGTGTTGGCTGAACCAGATGCCATTGGATGAGAACCCCGGGGGCGGGCACAACCATGCTCAACGAAGCGGCGCACCAGCCCCATATTCGGACATTAATACCGAAATCTTACCATCGCCTCCCATTAGATGTCCATGACGAGGGGAAAGAGGGCACGGGGGCTGGGGACTGGGGGTTCGGATTCGGGGCTCGGGACCCGGAACTCGGAACTCGGGAGTCGGGATCGGGGATTCGTGATTGGGAACCAGGGTTAGCGGTAGTTTACTGCGAAAGTG
>PLSX01000173.1 GCA_003165315.1 Acidobacteriota bacterium | reverse complement strand
TAATTTTTTCACACGTTCCAGGTACGATATTTCCTATTCTTTGAGAGTGGTGTTCACGATTCTCAGCTAACGGCAATTCGCGGGATGGTAGAGCAGTTCTCAGAGGAGAAGTCTGTGAGGAATCGGACGAGCCAAATGCCGCCAGCGGCCAAGGGTATCGGATTACCGTCCGATCAGCCCTCCACTTCGCTGGGGAAGCGCCTTTAGGAAATTCGAGGTCAGATTATCGCCTCGGGACAAAGACCCCTGAGCTGGGACGAGATTGAGAACGAAGTCTCCGAACTCCGCCACGACCCAAGGCTGGAAAATTAAGTAAGCTTACCGCCATAATCGTCCGTATCATCCACCCTATAAGCCGATGATTGTTAGAAAATGAGGAAACGTGGTGAACGTCCCGGCTCCCCCAAAGGCCGGGCGGCCTGGAAAACCGCTGGCGCAAGAAAATCAGCACACACTCACGCTCCAAATTGGAGAAACAACCATGCGCACCACGCCAAAGAATCGGTAAGCGAGGTGTCCCCGTCCTCCTGTCCTCCTTCCAATCTCGCCCCAATCCTCAGCCTTCCCGTGGCGACGGTCTCGCTCAATTCACGGGAATCCCCATCATCTTGATAATCTTGAGGGCATTCGAATGTTCCACTTTTCCCGGGCGAAGTTGGTAGTCAAAGCTCAGGCTTTCCGCCGTGGGCAAATCGGCGAAGTGGACGTTCTCGCCCTTTAGCTCCGGCTTGGCGGCAATTTCAGTCAAGGCAAGGTCGTGCGAGGTCACGAGCCCAATCGAGCCGCGCTCCACCAGCAGGCGAATGACCGCTTCGGCGGCCACGCGGCGGTCGGCGGAATTGGTGCCGGCAAAAAGTTCGTCGATCAGAAAGAGTACGGGCGGGAGCGACGCGGCGCGGTCGAACATTGCCTTCAGCCTGGCAACCTCGGCGTTGAAGTGCGAGCGGCCGTTCAGCAGGGAATCGTCCACGCGAATCGACGCGGCCACCTCCAGGGGCGATAGGCGCAACCGGACAGCCCGCACCGACGCGCCCATCCGAGCCAGCGTCGCGTTCATACCAATGGCGCGAAGAAACGTACTCTTCCCCGACATGTTCGAACCCGTCACAAGGAAAAATTTCGTCTCCCCGCCCAGGGTCAAATCGTTCCGAACGCACGTGCGCACATCCATCAGCGGATGGCCCATTCCAGTAGCTTCAAACCGCGGTCCGTCATCCACCCACTCGGGAAACGGGTCGGACGGATTCTCATAGGCGTGTACCGAGAGGCAGATCAGGGCCTCAAATTCGCCCAAAACCGCGAGGTATTGCAGAAGCCCGCGCCCGGCGTTTGGCGCCACCGTTCGATTTGAATCGTCCACTGCGTGCTCCAGAGAAGCGGAAACAGGAACCAGAAGGAATACTCGTTGTCGCGCAATTCGCGCAACCGCACGAGGCGCTGGAGGGTGGAAATTTTCCGTGCGGCGTTGTGCAGCTTCTCCTGAATCTCCCTCAATCGCGCGCACGTGGGCCGCTCCTGCTCGAGAAGCAGACAGATTTGGCGCAACGATTCCAGACGGTGCGAGGGCAGATGCAGGTTTTCCAAAACCAACAGCACCTGGCTGCGGAGGGAGAGCGCCAGCCCCCCCTCGATAATTCCCAATATGGCGGCCATTCGCAGGGCGGCGTCCACTTCCAGGTTGCCCAGCCACGCCCAGACGGCAATGCCGGCCATGCCCAGGGAAAGCAATAACGCGAGCCACGGCGTGAGGTCTGAAAACCCAACAGGACTGAGCGTGGGCCAATTGCGCAGGCGGTTCCAGGAGTATTCACTGGCGTTCGCGTCACGAACCAGCGCCAATTTTTCGCGCAAGTCGGTTCGATCGCGCAGGGCGCGCACCGCTTCCTGGCGGGCGGTCACCTCCTCGGACGAGGCGGGCGTCTGCAACCATTGCGCCAGCGCGTCACGTCCGGCGGGCGTTTGAACATCGCATAGCAACTCGAACAGCGACCCCTCGCCAAACAGATCAAGGTCCCGTGCGCTCAGGTGGTCAGACACTAGCAAGTCGAGCCCAGGATCGCCCTTCCCCATCCACTCATGCTGCACCCGCTGTAGGCCGCGTTCGTACATCTCCACCAATCGCTCACAATTCTTCACGCGGCGCCCGCGTTTGCGCGCTTCACCATAAGCCACCAGCGCTGCCAGCACTGGCAGAATGGCCACAAAGGGGGAGAAGAGGCGGGTCCCAAAGCTCAGGTAGAACGTTGCGGCAAGAGCCAGTAAGGAGACGAACAAGTAGGAGTAGCACGTCCCCTGCTGAACCTTTGCTAGGTCGCGTTTTTGCTGAAAGTCCCTGATTTTTGCACGGTAGATGGACTCCACTTGATCTCGCGCGGCTGCGGGGTTGGATGCCGTCGTGGGCGGTTCCTCAGCGGAAGGCGTCAAGTGGAGCTGCGCGCCATCGTCAATTTCCATCTGTCCGGTCTGATTGAAAAATGCCACCAGCCACTGCCATAGGGGGATGAAGCGCAAAGGATCGCTCCTTGCTTGAAACTACGAATTTTCAAGAATGCAGCCACGCGGCTGTCGCAGGCTCCTGCCTTTGGGAGTCTGCGATCTCCCGAATGGATGTTCTCCTCCGGCGCCACGCTATGCGCAGTATACTCTCCTTGCCATGCCCTTCTACCACCGCGTTTACACTCCCGGTCAACTCCAACTCGTGGCTGGCGCAGACTTCGGCTGTTTGAAGTCTGCGATCTCCCGGAGGGACTTCTTGTAAGTTGAACTCAACCCATCCTGTCCATGCGGAGAATCGGCGCGGCCTTTAAGCAGTGCAAAGCCTCCAGCACCCAAGCAGTATAAAGCATCCAGCTTGACCATGGCCCCAATGATCAAGCTGGCGCCGAGGGGGTGGTGGAAAGGCATGGCGGCGCGGAGTATACTTCTCGCAACGTGGCGAGGGAAGAGAGGGTCCCTTCGGGAGATCGCAGACACCAAAATGCGCGTGTCTGCGCCAGCCGCGATAACGATGCGGGGGAGTCTGGACCGCGTGGCAAGAGAGAGTGGCGCGCCGACTCTTCGGGGCGCCGATTTGTGTGGCGATGGGATTACTCCGTCACGCGGAAACCCGTGGTGCCGATTCGGGTGGCGAGGGATTTGCCTCACCAAGTGCAAGTCCTGGGCGGTGGGGCCGTGCGCCGGATTTGGCGCGGCGATCGCCGCAGTGCAAACGCTTAATTCAAAAACGCTCTAGCCGAACCCCTCACCAGTCTCACCTATGTTGGTGTAGATTTCCCATCGCTGGTGTACGGAGCGAAGCTTTGGAGTGCGTGCAGCTTGCTGCCGCTTTTTTCCCCAGCCAGCTTGCTGGCTGGTCTGAAATATTGTCTGTTGCCAAACGAGTTTGCTGGCGATGCGGCGTGCCTGTGCCATCCCCAAGTTGAGGCGGGGCATGATGCGGGGGGGTGAAACTCCCGCGAGCAAGCTCGCGGGAAGGAAAGCGGCAGCAAGCTGCACGCACTCCAAAGCTTCGCTCCGTCTCCCCGAACAGGCTGTCTTTATAATGGTACGGGGAAAATGAACGACACGGCCCCGAAAAGACTGTGCACAGGTTCCGTGTTTCCCAAGCGTGGTGAGAAATCCGGTTTAGGCGCGGCGATCGCCGCAGTGTAAACACTTAATTCAAAAACGCTCTAGCCGAACCCCCTCACAGTCTCACCTATGTTGGTGTAGATTTCCCATCGTTGGTGTACGGAGCGAAGCTTTGGAGTGCGTGCAGCTTGCTGCCGCTTTTTCCCCAGCCAGCTTGCTGGCTGGTCTGAAATATTGTCTGTTGCCAAACGAGTTTGCTGGCGATGCGGCTTGCCTGTGCCATTCCCAAGTTGAGGCGGGGCATGATGCGGGGGGGTGAAACTCCCGCGAGCAAGCTCGCGGGAAGGAAAGCGGCAGCAAGCTGCACGCACTCCAAAGCTTCGCTCCGTCTCCCCGAACAGGCTGTCTTTACAATGGTGCGGGGAAAATGAACGACACGGCCCCGAAAAGATTGTGCACAGGTTCCGTGTGTCCAAAGCGTGGTGAGAAATCCGGGTTTGGCGCGGCGATCGCCGCGCCCTCCGCCCAATCCAGGGCCACACGTCTTTCGGCCCGGCAAATTACCTCATCCTGCTGCCCTCAACAGCCGCAGGCTGGCGCAGACTTCGGCTGTTTGAAGTCTGCGATCTCCCGGAGGGACTTCTTGTAAGTTGAACTCAACCCATCCTGTCCATGCGGAGAATCGGCGCGGCCTTTCAGCAGTGCAAGGCCTCCAGTTTGACCGCGGCCCCAACGATCAATTCTGCGTAGAGGCGGCTTTACGCCGCCATTTAGCGAGGTCAATACCCCACGGGGAGGCGAAATGCACTCGCCGCGGCATGGCGGGGTAAACCCGCCGCTACAATGCGGGCCTGCGCGGGCTTGTAACCACCCCCGTCGCTACCGCTCCGGCCCCTCCTAATTTAGGAGGGGAGCCGAAGAAAAAGCTCCCCGCCTCAGATGAGGAGAGGTGGCGCTCTGAGCGACGGGGTGGTGCTGAACCGGCGTCGATGGTTTTTCCACCTTTCCGGTCGCCGCCATGGCGAGGCGAACTTGTTACGGCCTGGCGAGACAAATACGCCGCGGCATGGCGGGGTAAACCCGCCGCTACGTCGGGCTGTAGCGGCGATCTCCGATCGGCGGTCGGCGGTCTGAGACCGCCGCTACAATGCGGGCCTGCGCGGGCCTGTAACCACCCCCGTCGCTACCGCTCCGGCCCCTCCCAATTTAGGAGGGGAGCCGAAGTAAAAGCTCCCCGCCTCAGATGAGGAGGGGTGGCGCTCTGAGCGACGGGGTGGTGCTGAACCGGCGTCGGTGGTTTTTCCACCTTCGCGATTGCAGCCTGCTGGGATTGCAACCTGCTTGCGAACGGCATTATGAAATGTTATATCTCGCCTTTAAATCAAGAGGCGATACCGACTCAAATGATTTCCCACGAAAACTTCGCTGATTCCATGCAGGCCAAACGGTTCCTGGTTTCCCGAATTTCGGCGGAGGCCCACCGCCAAAATGATGACTTGTCGGACCTGGAAGAGAAAATGCTTTATTTCTCGGAATCTTTCCCGACTCTGCCTGACATGCAGGAGATCGCGAGAGAGTTCGAGGAACAGGCTGATATAGATGCGTTTGAGGCGAGGATCGGCGTGTACAGCAAGAATGCCTACGCGTATGACCGCAACGAAAATCCAGAGATGATTCATCTTTGGAAAGAAGCCCGGGCAATCCTGAAGACAGAGGACCATCTCCTTACGGGGCTGCTACATCTACCCCGGCCTCTGGCTGATGTCGTTTGGCTGATTCTTGCCGCTTTCGGTTTAATCTTCATAATGTTGTGTTTTGCCGCTGCAGCCGAGTGGATACAGCGCAACGTTCCGGACCAAACGCGTGACAACGTCTTAATGCTGTTGATTGCAATCATCGCCACGGGGACAGCGGTTGTGAAATTCACAGCCGTTGGAAAGAAACTCGCGAATTGGTTTGGGGAAATCGCGTACAAATTCGTAGACCGCTTTATTTGAACTTTATCGACCATCCTGCCCGACGCATTGTCTCACATCGGAAAAGCCCGCGGACGGCGTGAAGCGGGATTCGAGCCACCGGCCTCCGCTTCTCAGAGGATCTTTCCAGCCGCAAGCTGTTTGAGGTCGTCCACCAGCTTGGCCATCGTCTTGTCGAAGTTCTTGTCGCGGTTGCTCTGGAGCTTTGCCGGTGGGATCAAATCTGTTATGACCCACAGCTCAACGTGAGATTTCACGTCAAAAATTCCCAACTTCAGTTGTGTTAGGAAGTTCGCGCCAAGACTTTGACCCTCAAATACCTTGGTTCCTGCGGGTGGGCAGGAAAGGCTGATTTCCAGCACCAGGTCCGCGTCGGAGGGATTCGAGACAAGTTCATACCCTCCCGCGGATGCGAGGGCGGAGTAAAATTGCCGGTAGGCACGATTGGGGAGCCCCTTGAAGATGGGTTCGTCCGGAGGTCCGCATTCGCCTCCGGCGTTGGCCACGAAAACTTTCTTTGCGTCAAGAATTGGCGCGGGTACCGGAACTGTTTGGTCCTGTGGCCGCGCCGGCAAAAGCGTCGGCGCAAGCAACCAGAGGGCCAGGGCAAAACAGGCAGCGTTCTTTCTCATGGGCACCTCTACAAATTCAGTTATGAAGCGTGATCTAAAATCACAGCCCGAGCATATCATTTTTGTGCGCCGGCTGGCGCGGACTTCGGCTTATTGAAGGCCGCGACTTCGCGGTTTGGCGAGGTCCCCATCCAAACGGGATGAACTCCCCCGCCGCGGCATGGCGGGGTAAACCCGCCGCTACGGTGCCGGGCTGTAGCGTCGATCTCCGATCGACGGTCGGCGGTCTGAGACCGCCGCTACAATGCCCGGCCTTCGAAGTGGCACAGCCACTCCTGGCTGGGCAGGGAAAATCACACAGGCAGGAGTGCCTTTGTCACGGGCTGGAAATGTAGGGGAGCCTCGAGAGGCGCCCGCAATGGGTGCCCGTTCCGCCTCCTCTTGTTTTTCAAGAACCTGTCATGTAAGCTGCACCTTTCTGTAACCCACAAGATTTATTCACACTCAAAATTAGTGCAAACATAACCTGGAATTTGCTGATCTTACAGTGGCGCGGGGTTAAAGCTTCTGGTAGTCTGAGTACTCGGCCAGGGCACTGGTACAGGGCTTTCTGCAAAAAAACCAAAATTCAAATAGGAGGGAGAAGAGCATGTCGCTTTCAGTAAATAATCCCATCGTTGCCAACGACATCGAAAAGATCAAGATGTTCAAAGACCTCAAGGTTTGGCTTCTGGTAGGGTTTAACAACGATAAGGTCGTCATCAAGAAGGACGCCGTGCACGCGCCGCAGATCAAGTCGGCGAACCCGGTCATAAAAGCTATCGCTCCGAACTCAAAGTTAAAGATTCTGACGCCAGCGGAGACGATGGCCCTCAACCAGTTCGTCGCAGCCTACGAGACATGGAGCCGGGAGTATCATGCTATGGGGTTGGATATCGACCCCGATGAAGACCAGGCCGTCCGAGACTTGAAGGAAGTGCTGGGTCCACGCTTTCCGGAGCCGTTTGTGAAAATGGAGGCCGTGAACGTAACGGATATCGAGAAGGCCCTTGAGCAGAGAATGAGCGGCGATAAAACCAGCCTGCAGGCCTTCGCCGCCACCTTGAATGCACCGGGCGGCTTGGAGAAACTCGGCAAGATCATTGCGGCCGATTTGTTTAACGGCAATAGGGACCGATTTTATCCCGGGAAGGCGTCGTCCAAGACGATTGGAGGGGTTACGATCAATCTGCGTTGCCTGGTGAATGTGGGAAACGTTTTCCGGGTGGAAACAGACACCGGCAGTGAGGTGGGCGCGTTGGACTTTGTCGATCCCAACGCCCTCTTCAAGGACATCAGCGAACCCTTGGAGCAGGGCGAAGCAAGAGCAGGCAAATTGTGGCCGGGCCGTCTCCTGGCGAACAAGAAAGAACGCAATGCCTTCGCCGAGGATGTTGTCCATGACTTGGAGGCAATCCTGAGTCCGCGTAAGAGCACGTTCAGTCTAAAGACCAAGCTGAAATTTGGCGCCGCCGGCAGGGTCGCAAATGGCATGGTTGAGGGCGCCAAGCTGATCAAATCCAAATTGGAATCGAAGTACAATCCCAACCGGTGGAAGCCAGGCATCCTGCAGCGTTATAAGATCATCTGCCAGGTTTAGCAAACTCTGGCACAAGTTCAACCGTTTGGTGGGAAACCGGAACATCCATAATAGGTACAAGCCGAGGGGAAACGGAGATTTCTCTTAACTCGAAGGGATGGCCCCCCCGGCTGTAGCCAAGGTCAAAGTTGTGCTTGGCCTTCGACTGCCCGGGAAGAGGGAGAAGGTGTCAGAGAGAAAAGGCCGGTAGCCACCGTCAGTGATTTTCTGGCCGTGGCTACTTCTCCTGCGCGATATCGCTTAGCTAGCCTATTTTATCCATGTGGGTGGAGTGCGCCGGTTGCCTCGAAAGGCCCCATGCTCATGCAACTCACCGGCCGAAGTACCCACGGTTAGAAAATCACTGGCCGTGGCTGCCTTCTTTCAACTCACTTACTTAGGTGTGAAGACACTTCTCAGGGTGTTGCGCAGGACTGGGTAGCCCTGGATGGACTGTGAAATTTTGAGTTTTTTCCGGTGGTCGTTGAATTCGAGTTCAATCCAATACGTTGTGCTGCCGCGATAGGTGCGGAATTTCTCCTTAAACAGGCGAATATCGCTCCAGGCGGCGTTGAGCCATTCCAGGTCGCCGCGGCCGCGGGCGTAGGAGATGCCGTTGGTGTCGATGCGGACAGTCAAAACGGATTTTCCGGTGAAGTAGGCAACGGGGAGGGCGATGGCGACAGTGATGGCCATAATGGTGTAGATGATCCAGACGAAACCGGAACTCATAAAGCCGTCATAGACGGCAAAGGATGCAATCATGGTGGCCACAACTGTGCCGATGCCGAGCACCAGCAGCCAGAGGATCCACTCCGCGATGGGGTCGGGATAAAACGTTCGAGGTAATCCGGAGCCCTGGGGTGGGAGCTCGGCAAGGCGCGAGCGTTTTTCACCCTTCAAAAGAAACGCCCAGAAGATGGTGTGCAGCAGCACGCCGAAGGGCACGCCGGCCGCCAGAGCGAAAACGAACCGCGCCAGGGAAAGCGTGAAGGTGTCCCGATAAGTCGTCACCTCGCGGACGGCGTAGCGGCCCTTGTCGTCTTTCTGATATCCACCGGAATGAAAATCCGGGACTTTCCCTTCCAGCCCGGGAACTTCGGGGAAGTTGAGGTAAATGTTGCCGTGGGCGCCATTGGCGGAATCGGCTGGGGTGTCCCACTGGAATCGAGCGAACAGGGCCGCGCCGGTGGAGGTAATGGTGGAGTGGTTCTCCGTCCAGGAGACGTCCTTGGGCGTGATTTCAACTTTAGCCGAGACGATGCGCGGGGGGCCGTCCGTATAAAAACTGATGTGGTCTTCCAGAAACTGCTTGATGCGGGGGCTTATCCTGTAAGTGTTGCTGCTATCGGCGTCAATGGTAAATTCAATCTTCGAGGTTTCGTCCACCGCTTTGCCCGCAAGGACTTGCGAGCGCGTCGCGAAGCGCAGCGAAGAGGCCGCAAACGCGACGAGGGAGACCGTCATTGCAAGCGTCAGTAAGTACTTGGGAACCATCGGAAGCTGACACTCTATCACGAGAAAAGCGCGTCAGGCACGATATTTCCGTTCAATGATGTGAAACAGCCACTCCTGGCTGTGCAGGAAAAACGACACAGGCAAGAGTGCCCGCGTCACGAGGGCGGAGGCACTGAGGAAGCCGCCGCCGAACTGCGCCGGCTCTCTGCGGGAGGCGTGCTGGAGCATCGCGCTACCCAGGCCGTGCTGACGGCTGCCGGGCACGGCGAGTCCAAAGCTCCCACACCCAGCCGGCCGCAGAATCCGGGCGGGCTCTCCCGCCGTGAAGTCGATGTGTTGAGCCTCGCAGCGAAGGGACTGACTATGCAGGAGATCGCGGATCGGCTCTTCATCTCGCCCAAAACGGCCGACCACCATATCCAACACATCTACAACAAAATCGCCGTTTCCACCCGAGCCGCCGCCGCGCTTTGGGCCATGCAAAACGCCGTCGTTCAGTAAGACCGCGGCCAATCAATCCATTCGATGGGGCGGCGGCTGCTGCCTGACGCAGAGAGAACTCTCCCCTGCGGGTGCGCGATATGGATGAGTCACAGAGCTGCGCTATGCGGCAGGCTGCCGACTCATTATGACTGTCCCACTCTGGACCATTTCACCCGCGCAGGATTAGCGGCGATATTGGTCGTCACTGACGTGTTCCAACCAATCGACAACCTTACCGTCCAAATTTTCCTGAATGGCGATGTGAGTCATGGAAGTGGTGGGTGTGGCCCCATGCCAGTGCTTCTCGCCGGGCGGGAACCAGACCACATCGCCCGGACGGATCTCCTCAATCGGACCTCCCCAGTGCTGAGCCCATCCGAAGCCCGCCGTGACAATGAGAGTCTGGCCGAGTGGATGCGTATGCCACGCAGTTCTCGCGCCAGGCTCAAAAGTTACGCTGGCGCCCTGAACGAGTGCCGGATCGGGTGCCTGAAATAACGGATTGATCCATACTGCGCCCGTGAACCAGTCAGACGGGCCCTTGACTGAGGGTTGCGAGCCAATTCTTTTGATCTCCATTTTCCGGACTCCTTCAATTGAATTTGACCATCTCATTTCCGAACCGCTCAAAGTGTTCAGTGAGCTGTGGGCCATGCGCTACCACGCACGCGAGCTGGGATGCGAAGAGTGGGAATGGCTGACGCACAGTAATATTCTACGATATCAGTGAGCAATGCGGGGGAGCCGTAGAGTTGCGCTCAGCACCCTGGCCCGGGCGGTTAAAGTTCGAGGGCGAAACGAAAAGGGGGACCGCTGTTCCGATCCCCCTGTAGTTGGCTGTTGGGCAGATTCCAATCAGAAGGTTGGAGTGGGCCGGTCGGTCACCGTTTGTCCCACCAGCGTGGTATTGGTGGCGCACTGTGAAGGCGTCGTGCATCCGGAAGTGGTCGCGCCAGGCGTCAGGTAGAGCCAGCCCTGGACAGAAACCAGGTCATTTGCCGCCACTCCGGAGATCGTATCGGTGGTGAAATCCGTGAACGTTGTCTGCCCGGTGGTGATGACGTTAACGCCGTTGGAGGTCAGGTTCGGGGCCGATGCTCCCCATGATGAGAACGGTGTGAAGAAACCCCAATCCCAACCGAGGGTGAAGGTCATCCCGCTGGCATTGACCGTCGTAACCAACCCGGTGATCTGACTGGGTTCGAGGGTAACACTATTGGTGGCGAAAGTGATACCGCCCTTGTTTCCCCAGCCGGAGGAACTGCCGGAGCCACCACCCTTGGATATGGGTCCCTGCACGGTGACAGTGACCGCCTGGCCCGGGACCAGGTCAGTAGCCTGGGCGAAGCTGAGCCCGCCGGGAAGCGTGAAAGTGCCGTTGTCAATCGCGTAAGTGACGCCGCTTGAGGGTACGGTTACAGTAACCCGGCCCCCCAGCGGAAGCGTATTTGGCGCGTTTGGCCCGGATTGCAAAATAAGATCCATCAGGGTATTACCGCCGGAGCTGCTCAGGCGCAGGATGTTGCCCTCCACCATAATTTGCCCGGCGGCCTGCAAGTAGTCAACCTCCGAGGCAAGCAAGCTTCCATCCGATTGCTGAGTCACTTCGACTTTTACGATCTGTTGCGCGCCGACACAGGTGGAATTGTCAGCCGAGCAGACGGCGCTGGGATAGTTGTAAGTGGTACTGCTGTTGACGTCGATGGTGAAAGTCTTCCCAAAGAGACTCTGGAGAGTGAACCCCGTCAGCGCGCCGGTTTGAGGTGTAACGCTCTGGACCGTTCCCACCAAGTGGCCTAGATGCCGGTGCTGCCCCGAGGGCGGAATGGGCAACTGCGAAATTGTCACGCCATTCGTGGCCGCGAGATTGACGGAAAGATCCTGCTGGATGACGTTATCCAAATGGACGTCAAGCATGAACGCCAATGGCGAACTGGCGGTCAAGTCGATAGGAAAAGGCGTAGTGGAAAAGCTGAGGGTCAAGGGGCTTGCCGTCGGCGTAAGCTGGCACACTGTGTTGTTGAGGCAAGCATTGGCGCCGGTGCCGATCGTGGCGCCCGACCCATTGTAGATGCTGAGCTGGGGATTGGCAAAAGTCACGCTCAGGCTATCGTAAGTGGCGGCCGGGACACTCACATTCCCCAGAAAAGCCGTGTCCGTCTGGAGTTTCGTCACGTTGATCGGAATCGGATTGGAACTGCTCACCAGCGGGAAAGTTCCGCCCGTGGAGTTGTTAAGGCTGGCGCTGGTCATGGTGAGCTGGAAGAAGAGGACCGTCACGCCCGTCGGTGGCTGGTCGGTAATCGAGAGGGTGACCGGAACGGTGGAGGAATTCGGGTTCAACGGCGATTCCACGGGGGATTGGCTCCCGCATCCCAACATCATTAAGACGAGGGCTGCAATAAGAAGAGACTGCATTGCTCTGAGCATTTTTCCCTCCTGAGGGGATGATGTCGGTCCAAACCGACTTTTGTTGGATGATTGAGCAGAAACAAATCGCATCGTGCCCGTCTTTCAGATGACTCCGTGGGCAAGCTGGTTGCCATCGCGGATGAGAGTTTGCAGAGACACAGATACTCGTCCCCAAAGGTGGAATTTCGCAAGTCCCCTGAAACTCAATAGCTAGAATCGTACCTATGTGGGCAGGAAACTACGTCGATCTACTTAAAGGAGCCAAGGCTTTAGGGGACCGCAGGTTTTGATGCCCCGACCTCCAAAGGCGCTGCCGCCACGGAAGTACCACTCCAAGCCTTCCAGAATGGTCTTGACCTCTGAGGGTTTTACGGAGGCGGCCGTTTCAGGCGCGACCACGCCCCGGAACCAGCGGCCTGCGGCGGTAAGATGCTCATACTCGACGAAGTATTCCAGCCAGTCGCGCCGGCAGCGCTTGCAGGTGTTGACGGACACCTCGCCAAAGTCGGGGCCGTCGCCAACCTCGCGTCCCCGAAATTTTGGAAAAAGAAATCGCCTTCGAGGCAGGGACAGATTGGGACGCCTTCCTGACCCATCGGATTCAACCTCCAAAAGAACACGGCGCAGCCTGGCGCCAACGCGAACCAAAGATCGTCAGAAATTTTCCCGCAAATCCTGTCACCGAGTTCCCACTATGCGAAAGCGTACGCCGAACCGTCGCTCAACGCAACCGGAAGGCATTTCTCATTGCCGGGCGGTGAACAGGTCAAGATTGCGATTTGATGTGGGGGCAACTCGCGAACACCGTGGCAGACCATGAGTGGGGAGATGGATTCGGCCCTTGTGCCCACTTTCGCGCTCACAACGGGGGTTTAGATGAGAATCTGATGGAAAGAATTTAACGAAGCCGTCATAATCATTGTGTCCGGGTGCAACCACATCGGAAATCCTTCCGTTAAAGTTTGAGATGAATATTCAGTGGATGCGCAATTGCCCAATTCCATGACCTTAGGGAGATCTAAAGAATGACTTGGCCAAAATTAGATACTGTCTTGTTCTGTGGTTTGAAATCCAATGGAAGTCAGACGGTATCTTGGCGGCGCAGTTATGGGCAGTTTGGGTTGAAGGCACGACTCGCAGCTGCCCTATTGGCCATGGCGATTGGGGTGGCATGCGGGGGAGGCGGGGGATCCCTTTCAGGAGGCGCGCAGGTCACGGCGCAAGTTTCCTCGGGCAGCCTGACGTTCGCCACCCAGGGGGTAAGCACAACGAGCGCCGCCCAGACGCTGACGGTGACCAATAGCGGCATCCTGGATCTTACCGTCTCCTCGGTCGTCATTGGGGGAACAAATGCCGGCGACTTTGCCAAGGCGGCCGACACCTGCACCGGAGCAGCGGTCCTGCCCAATACTAGCTGCAGGGTCAGCGTGACATTCACTCCGTTGGCGACGGGGAGCCGCAGCGCCTCACTGACTTTCAGCGACAATGCTCCTACCAGCCCTCAGACCGTGAGCTTAAATGGAACGGCAATCGGGCCGACAGTGGGCTTTTCTTCCCCCAATCTGAGTTTTAGCAACCTGCCCGTCAACGCCCCGAGTGCTGCCCAGGTCGAGACGGTTACTAATACTGGTTCGGCGAACCTCATCATCTCCGCCGTCGCGCTGGGGGGCACGAACGCAGGTGACTTTGCCAAGAGCACTGACACGTGTACAGGGGCCACCGTCACGCCCAACAGCACTTGTGCGGTTGGCATCCAATTTACGCCCGCCGCGCCGGGAGCTCTTAGCGCCACGTTGAGCTTTACTGACAATGGCGACAACAGTCCTCAGGTTGTGAACTTAAGCGGAACCGGAGAGGGGCCCGAGGCGGTCTTGTCCTCCACGAGCTTAAGCTTCGGTAACGTAGCTCAGTTCGCGTCGAGCGCTGCCCAGACGGAGACAGTGACCAACACCGGTAACTTGAACCTCACCATTTCCACGGTGACCGTGGGAGGCACGAATCCAGGCGACTTTACCAAGAGCACCGACACCTGTACGGGTTCGACTGTTACTCCCAACAGCACTTGCACAGTCAGCATAATCTTCACGCCTTCCTTGCCAGGAAGCCGCAGCGCCGCGCTGAATTTCAATGACAACGGGCCCGGCAATCCTCAGTCCGTGACCTTAGGCGGAACCGGACTGGGACCCGGCGTGAGCTTTTCTGCACCAAATTTGGGTTTTAGCTATCAGCTTCTGAGCACGCAGAGTTCCCCTCTAACGGAGACAGTGACCAGCAACGGCACGACAAACGTGACCGTTACGACTGTCAAGTTGGGGGGAACAAACGCTGGCGATTTTGCCAAAAGCGCTGATACCTGTACGGGAGCCACGTTAATTCCCAACAGCACCTGTGCGGTGACCATGACGTTTACACCTTCAGGGTTGGGGATTCGCAGCGCTTCTTTGAGTTTCGCGGATAACGTTTCCACCAGCCCCCAGGTGATAGGCGTTAGTGGAACAGGGGCGTTGCCCGTGGTCAGTCTGTCCGCCGCGATCATGACATTCAGCAGTCAGGTGGTGAACACGACGAGTCTCGCCCAATCGGAAATTGTGACCAACACAAGCCCGGTGCCACTCATCATCTCTACGCTCACAATCGGCGGAACCAATGCTGGCGACTTTGCCATGGGCGCCGATAGTTGCACTGGCGCTACCCTGGCGCCCAACGCCACCTGCGCTGTCAGCGTGACATTTACGCCGGCCGCGACGGGAGCTCGCAGTGCCACGCTGAGCATCGTGGATAACGCCGCCAATAGTCCGCAAACGAGCAGCCTGACGGGCACCGGGGGCACTCAACTTACAGGTGTTTATACCCAGCGCTATGACAATACCCGCTCAGGCCAGAACATTCAGGAAACCACGTTGACCCCTTCCAACGTGGCTGTGGGCCAATTCGGCAAACTGTTTTCACTTCCCGTTGATGGGCAAGTCTATGCTCAGCCGCTCTACGTGCAAAACGTAACGATCCCAAGCCAGGGTTCACACAACGTCGTTTTCGTGGCAACTCAGCATGACAGCGTCTATGCCTTCGATGCAGATGGACTGACCACAACTCCGCTTTGGCAGGTCAGCTTCTTGAATTCCGCGGCCGGGGTCACGTCCGTGCCGTCGGCGGATGTGTATCCAGGCATATTTACTGACATCAACCCCGAGGTCGGAATCACATCAACTCCCGTCATCGACCCCGGCACCGGCACTCTCTATGTGACGGCCAAGACGCGGGAACCACTGGGTTCTGTCCCCTGCACGTCGAACGGTTCGTATGAATATTGCTATCGCCTGCATGCGCTGGACATCACAACGGGGGCGGAGAAGTTCGGCGGGCCCGTGATTATTGCCGCCAGCGTTCCTGGCACCGGGTATGACAACGTCGGCGGCACCGTTACGTTTGGAGCGCTGAGGCACCTCCAACGCCCGGGCCTGCTTTTGCTGAATGGGAATGTCTATATAGGCTTTGGATCTCACGGCGATAACGATCCCTACCATGGCTGGTTGATGGCCTACAACGCGACAACGCTTCAGCAGGTAGCGGTCTTGAATATCACTCCCAACGGAGAGGAAGGGGCCATATGGCAAGGGGGTGGCGGCATCTCCGCGGACGAGGCGGGCTACGTCTACGTGGTCACCTCCAACGGCACCTTTGATGTCAATAAGGGCGGAATTGATTACGGTGAAAGCGTGCTGAAACTGCAAGTTCAGTCCGGCCAGTTTCAGATTGTGGACTACTTTACCCCTTTTAATCAAGCAATCCTGACGAAGGACGATCTTGATCTCGGATCATCGCCAGCCCTGATTCTGCCGGATCAGCCCGGCACGAATCCCCACCTACTGGTGATGGGAGGAAAGGACGGACGAGTCTGGGTCTTGAATCGGGACAATCTGGGTCATCTTCAGGCTAACGATGCCGGAGCATTGCAGATTATTCCGGGGCTTAGTGATGAGCTCATCGATGGCGTCAGTTATTGGAACGGCAACCTTTACCTTCAGGAAATTGGCGACTACCTTTATCAATTCCCACTACAAAACGGTGTGGCGCAGACGGCGGTGCCATCAACGGATGAGTTTGGCGGATATCCGGATGACGTTGCCGTAATTACTTCAAATGGCACCAGCAACGCCGTTCTGTGGTTCTTGCTAACCACCGGCTACGGCTCTGGAGGGCCCGGCATCCTGTACGCGTTCGATGCCAATAATATCGCCAATCAGTTATATAATAGTAACCTAGCGGCTTACGGAGTTGACCGTGCGGGTATGCCAGTGAAATTTGCGATTCCCACCGTGGCCAACGGGAAGGTATACGTGGGCGGCGCAGCGCAAATTGACGTCTATGGCCTGTTGCCTTGAACGTGGAAGGAAGATGGTTCCACGCCAGGCGCCGGCAAATGGCTACAAAAGCCTTTGACACGAGAAAGGCAGTGTCCCAGGGCTGAGAGTGCCAAGCCATGGGCTGGGATAGCCAAAAGGATTGTGTTGATTGCTTAAATGGGTCGCTCGTCACTTTCCCGTTCTGCTGCTCGGTTGGGCGGTTCGATACTTCCCCATTCTGCGTATCCTTAAGGACCGGATGTCTTCCGGCGGGTTGCTGTTGGACATCGGATCAGGCTATTTTGGGCTTGCCGCATTCTATCGGCACCCTTTTGTAGGGTGCGACCTGGAATTTCCCCAGATTCCCAGGAAGCCCATGCTGCCCGTCCGCTGCTCGGCCACTAAACTTCCATTCGCCGATGCGGCCTTCCTGGCGGTCGTCGCATCCGATGTTCTTGAGCACGTGCCACCCGAGTTTCGACCTGCTGTGGTGCAGGAAGCACTACGGGTAACAAGGGAAGTCGCCCTCTTTGGGTTTCCCTCCGGGCCGTCCGCCTATGAGAGCGACCGGAATTTCCGCGATGATCTCAAGAAACATGGGATTGCGCCCTATGTCTGGCTTGAGGAACACATGCTCTATCCGTTTCCAGACCGTACTCTTTTCGATGGTTTGACGGCGGAATGGTCGGTGGAGTGTTTGGGAAATGAGAATCTCAGGTTCCACGAATGGGTCAATCGCAGGGAGATGTCACGCATTGCCAAAGGTCTTTTGGGGATTCTTCTGACGGTGGCTCCCCGCCCCGTTGAGGCATTGCTGCGGCTAGCCGACCGCTCTCCGTATTATCGGTTGATTGTTGTGGTGACAAGAAAGGCGCCAGTGGGAGGTGAGCCCGCTTGCTGACACCCCAACTGAGTATCATTATTCCCACGTATAACCGTAAGGATATTTTGCTTAGGACTCTCAAGGGCTATGAACTTCAGACGGCACGTGGGGAGATCCTGGAAATCCTTGTCATCGACGATGGCTCCACAGACGGAACGGGAGAGGCGGTTGAAGGTTTCAGTGCGACGTCGTCGCTGAAGGTTCGATGCCTTGTCCAGCAAAACAAGGGGCAAGCGGCTGCTCGCAACTACGGGATCCGGGAAGCCCATGGAACTTTGATCCTATTGGGGGACGATGACATCATTCCTGCGCCGACCCTGGTGGCCGAGCACATTTCCTGGAACCGGAAGTACCCTGAGGATAATTTTGCCATTCTGGGCCATGTGAGCTGGTCTCCGGAAGTGAATCCGACGCCTTTCATGGAATGGATGGGGCTCTACAAACTTTTTGGCTATGGGTTCCTAGTGCCAGGGAAAGAGGTGGGCATCAGTTGCTTCTATTCTTGCAATATGAGTCTCAAAAGGGACTTCCTCTTAAGGGAGGGCCTGTTTGATGAAAACTTTCGGACCTACGGATTTGAAGACACAGAACTTGGCTACCGGTTGACCAAGAAAGGCTTGCACACCCTCTATAATCCTGAGGCCATCGGATATCATTTAAAGCGCATGTCTTACGCTGACGCTTGCCGCCGTCAGGAGATGATTTATCTCGCCAGGGAGTATTTTGACGCCACGGAAGCTGGTCAATTCCTGAGACATCAAGCCCCGAATGCAAAGCGCGAGGTGCTGAAGCACAACCTGAAGATGGCCGTGGCAAAGGTCGTTGCCCCTTTGTTGTCTCCGTTGACGCCGGTTTTGGATTCTCATGTCCAATTGCCCAGGGTTGCATATGAGCTACTCTATTCTTGTGTGGCGATGAAGGCTCAAGCAAGTTACAAACGCAGCAGGTCACGGCATCAGGAAGCAAAAGAAAGCATCGCAAGCAATGTCAGATAATGCCCAGTTAAAAGAGTCGGTGCCGGTTTCTGAACCCCCCAGCATTGCCTTGGCGGAAGGGTTGCCGCAAGCGGTGTCGCCGGGCACGGGCTTTGGCGGGGTATTCAATCTTCAGGTCATTTTGGATCGTGTACGCGGTTTAAAGGACCTGTTGAGGCTAAAGCCGTTCGATATCTCTCATGACGAAGGACGGTCCCGGGAGCGCTATCGGCGTGCAGCGCTGACCACCCTCGCTTCAGTGATGGGGCGGGCAGTGACCGTCTTTACCTCCCTCCTCACCGTTCGCTTGACCCTTCGATATCTCGGCACCGAGCGCTACGGCTTGTGGATGTCCGTTACTTCTATTGTGTCCTTGTTGTTCTTCGCCGACTTGGGGATTGGAAACGGACTTCTGAATGCGATTGCGGAAGCCCGCGGCAAGGACGACGTGGAGGCTGTGCACCGGTATGTTTCCAGTGCCTTCTTTGTACTGCTCGGGATCACCACGCTATTTCTGGCCATTTTCGCCTCTGTTTATCCCTTTATCCCCTGGCGGAGGGTCTTCAATGTTTCCTCCCCCATTGCTGTCCATGAAGCGGGACCGGCCGTTATAGTGTTTCTGATTTGTTTCCTGTCAAACGTTCCCTTGGATGTTGTCCAACGGGTTCAAACCGGGTACCAGGAAGGATATTTGTCAAATTTCTGGACGATCATTGGCAACTTGTCAGGATTGGGTTGCTTGATCCTCGTTATGCACCGGAGCGGCGGCTTGCCCTGGCTGATTCTGGCCATCCTGGGCGGAGGAATTCTGGGCGTTTTGGGTAATTGGGTGCAGGAGTTCGGATTTGCCCGTCGCGAGCTTTTCCCGAAGTGGACGTATTGGGATTCCGGCGCTGCCCGGAAAATCCTGGGTACCGGTGTCATGTTCTTTTTGCTACAGATTTGCGGCATCCTTACTCTGCCTCTCGACTACATCATCATCACCCAGGTCCTTAGTCCCGAAGCTGTAACCCAATACTCCGTTCCCATCAGGCCGTTTCTCCTGGTGATTTCAGTGGCGAGTATGTTTGTCTTTCCGCTCTGGCCTGCTTACGGAGAAGCCTATGCCCGTGGCGACTCGAAGTGGGTGAAGTCGACCTTTCTGCATTCGCTCGGGTACAGTGTGCTGGTTTTTGGTCCGGTGGTTCTGGGCCTGGCGGCGTTTGGAAAATTCATCGTGCGTATTTGGGTGGGGCCGCAGGTTCACCCCTCCTGGATGTTGCTTGCTGGCATGGCTGCCTACGCGATGATGCTGATATTTTACAACCCCATCAGCACCTTCTTGTCGGGAATCAACAAAATGAAATTTCAAGTGGCGGTCTGGTTGGCCCAGGGGATCGTGGCGGCCCTCCTGAAGATCCTTGCAGCCAGGATATTCGGGATTACCGGTGTCATTTGGGCTGCCTCGGTGATGGCACTCATCGGAAATACTCTTCTTTTTATTTACGCTCGCAAGGTGCTGGCACAAACGGACTCGCCGAGGGCGCGGCCGGCATCTCTATAGCTTTTGCGAATAATCAGGGGATCGAACGGATGGAAGACAGACAGGAAAATCACTCGCCAGTAACCGCCGAGCCCTCACCAAGCGTGGGAATTTGCGTCCTTAACTGGAACGGATGGCGCGATACGCTGGAATGCGTCGAGTCCCTTCGCCGGCAGGATTATCCCAATTTCGTTATCATCGTTCTGGATAATCATTCGTTGAATAACTCAGCGGAACGGATTCGGGCCTGGGCTAAAAGCAATCTCTCTGAAACCTCGGGATTTGTCGAATACGCGGGCAAGACGGCGCGCGGGGGAGGTGAAGGGGAGACGGAAGCGAAACTGCTAGGCGTGAAATCTCCAGACCGCCTCGTCCTGATCTGTAACGAGGAGAATACAGGTTTCACGGGTGGATGCAATTCGGTCATCGATTACGCTCTAAACCGCAGCCATCCCCTGGATTACGTGTTCCTGATTAATAATGACGCAACGCTTGAGCCGGACTGTCTTTCCAGCTTGATGACGGCGGCGAAGGAGAGTGGTGAGGGAATCGTTGGAGCCGTGATGTTTGATGAATCGGGGAAGCATCCCTTCTTTAACGGCAGAATCTCCATGAACCGGCAATTCTTCTTCCCTCTAGTGAATTGGCACTTACCTCCGCCGGAGACGGACAAGGATTATTGGCCATCCGATTGCGCCCACGGCGGGGCCATGATGATGCGTGCCGATGTGCTTCGGGCCATTCATGCGGCCACGGGTAATTACTTCCGCGAAGGCCTTTTTATGTACAATGAGGGGGCCGAACTCCAGTACCACGCTGCGCGGTCAGGCCATCACGCGGTCATCGCCCGGAAGGCGGTGGTCTACCATAAGAATGCACGTAGCTCTGGAGGTACGGAGAATCCCATCGCTTATTACTATACGGAGCGCAGCCGGCTGCTGGTGGCTAACGCCGTGTTGCCCTTCGGATGGAAGGTGCTGTTCCATCTTGTCAATCTGCCCCTGGTTTCAGCCCGAATCCTGAAGAACCTCTTCCGCCGAAGACCTTTGGCAGCAAAAGCAATTTTGGAGGGACTGACAGACGGTTATCGAGGAAAGGAAGGGAAGTGGCGGCGGCATGACGAATTATTGCTCAAGCGAGCCGCTTCATCTTAAATCGATTCTCGTGCGCATTGGAGCGCCCGTTGGCGGTCGGGACCCTAATCCAAAAGATTGCTCGAGAAATCAAAGCTAAGATTCCCGCACACAACACAAAGTTTACCTGGCAAAATGATCAAAGAAAGCGAAATTCAGAATTCCACCGGAAACACCCCGTCAAAAGTCAAAGACGGTGAACGCTTCTATCGGCCGGAGCTGGATGTATTACGCTTTTTTGCGTTTCTGGGAGTCTTCTTTTATCACCTGAAGCCTCACGCCCTTCCGCCGGAAATTCTGCGTTATTCCGCATTTCCGCTGGGTCCGGCCTTGATCCGCCTGGGTTATGATGCTCTTGGAGCAGGCAACTTCGGTGTCGACCTGTTTTTTGTATTGAGCTCCTACCTCATTACCGAGTTGCTGGTGAGAGAGAAGGCGAAGCGTGGTTTCCTTGATGTAAAAGCCTTCTACCTGCGCCGAATCCTGCGAATATGGCCGCTTTATTTTTTCTTTATTGCGCTGGCTTCTGTCCTTCAGTTGTTCGTGCCGGGACAGGTCTTTACGTGGCATTACGCGCTGGCGTTCCTCCTCTTGAGCGGAAACTGGATTAGTGCGCTGCATGGGCTGCCTGCTTCCGTCGCCCTGCCCTTATGGAGTGTTTCGGTGGAGGAGCAGTTTTATCTGCTTTGGCCACAGGTGGTCAGGAGAGTTTCAACTACGCGCCTGGCGCTGGTGGCTACGGGGTTACTCGTAGTTGCTTCCGGAGCTCGGTTTGTTCTTCTGGCGGGTCATACCACCATGCAGATGCTCTCATACAACACTTTTACCCGCATCGATGGTATCGCCGTCGGTATTCTGATCTCACTTGTTTTGAAAGGAAGAGTTCCGACAATCTCTGTGGGTGGGCGTTTATTATTTGTGATCCTTGGACTGGGAGGCTTGATGGGAGCATCCGACCTCCTCAGCGTTGCTGCTCCGGGGGTCGCCCCGAGCCCGCTGCGAGGAATGTTGGGTTTCCCCCTGGTTGCGGTCGCATGCGCTCTTCTGTTTCGGTCCATGCTCGGCCTGCAGATGGAACGCTTTCGGGCGGTGGGTTGGTTGCGGCTTGTATATTTGGGTAAAATTTCCTATGGGCTTTATGTGTATCACTATTTGGCATTGCTCCTCGTGCGCAACGTCCTCGGCCCACTTCATATGACGCTGTATCCGGTGTACGCGTTGCTGGGTCTTGCGTTGACGGTTGCCTTGTCGATGGCATCCTACCAATTCCTGGAGCTACCGTTCTTGAAATTTAAGGAACGATTTACGTACGTCCCTTCGCGACCGGAGTAGCCGCCACCGTGCAGGTGTCGTGGAGTTGTCGGGAAGGCCTCGAAAGAACTCCAAAAAGGTAACAAAGAGTCCCCTTCGCGATAGCCCCAACCCGCGCGGAGACTTGTTTGTGGTGTAACATATTGGTATCAGCGGTTGAAGCTGGTAGACAAGAAAGATAAGGGAGAACCAAAGGGAATGCCCAAAGCGCGGGTCGCCATTGTCCACCCCGGGATGGGCTTGGGCGGATCGGAGTCGCCTGTTCTGTGGACCATTCAGGCCCTTAAGAATGATTACGACGTAACTCTAATCACCACAGGAAAAATCGACTTGGGAGGGCTGAATTCCTACTACGGAACCCGTCTGGCGCCGGAAGATTTTTCCATTCAATATGCACCGCTGCCCATGGGGCTTCGAAGCACCGCGAAATTCGCCGGCTTGAAAAGCAGCTTCTTTCAGCGCTATGTGCGGCGCAAGGCGGGGGATTTCGACGTCGTGATTAGTGGCTACGGCCCCATGGACTTTGGCGAACGCGGAATCCAAATGATTGCCGATTTTGCTTTTGTAGAGGAATGGAGATTCTCCCTTCATCCCGGCGTTCGCAGTTGGAAACAGTGGTGGTATGGGCGTTCGCCGGTTCGCCGAGTCTACTTGAACCTGTGCGCAATGGTCTTCAGCGGCAGCCCCGGGAGTATGGAACGCAACCTAACTCTGGCAAACTCGAACTGGGCGGCAAAATTGTTGCAGGAGAAATTCGGGATAAAGTCTGTCACCTTGTACCCACCGGTGGAGAAGAACTTTCCTTCTGTCGATTTTGCCGAGCGGGATAACGGTTTTGTCTGCCTGGGACGGATCTCCGCGGAAAAGAGGGTGGACGCGAGTATTGAGATCCTTTCGCGCGTGCGGCAAAGAGGGCATGACATCCATTTGCACATCCTGGGAGGCGTTGACGATTCACCTTATGGAGCATTGGTGAAAAGTCTTGCCGATCAAAATCGAGACTGGGTATTCCTGGAAGGCTGGGCAATCGGTGATAGAAAGAAGCAATTGCTAGTCGGCCATCGCTACGGAATCCATGGACGGGAGAACGAGCCCTTTGGCATAGCAGTGGGTGAGATGGTCAACGCCGGATGCATCGTTTTTGTTCCCAACGGAGGCGGACAGGTGGAAATCGTCGATCATCCCGCGCTGGTTTTCCGAGACGATGCCGATGCGGTGGAAAAAATTGATTCCGTGCTGAAAAGCAGCGCCGAGCAGGAGAAACTGCGGAATCATCTGCGGCAGAGCACCAACCGGTTTGCACCGGATAACTTCCAGGCTCAGATCCATCAGGTGGTCAAAGAGTTTCTGAGTGAGAAAAACGCCGCCTGACCACAGGGGCACTGTAACGCAGAGAAAATATCTTTTGCATTCAAACTCTGTGTCTCGGTCCGCTGGCAGCGCGAAACATATGAAGAATCATGAAAATCCTCGTCCTGTCCCCGCTCATTCCCTGGCCGCTTTACGGCGGCAATCTGGTGCGAATATACGGCATTCTTCAAGAGCTTTCGCGCCATGGGCATGAGATTGTCCTGCTTGCCGGTTCGGAGGGGCCTCCGCTGCCTGACGATCATCCCGTTAGAATTCTCTGCCGGGAAGTGCGGTTCTATCCGCGATCATCGAGCGCAAAGCGGCGGCAGCCGGTTGTTGCTGCTTTAACTTCTGCGCTCTCACCCCAACCTTACACGGCGGCAAAATTTGGCGGCCGAGTGCTTCGCGAGAACATACGATCGATTCTGGAAGGGGAATCCTTCGACATGATCTTTGCGAACTTTGCCTTCATGGCTCATGCCGTGCCACCTGAATTTGCCCTGCGTACTCCTATTGTGCTGGATGAGCATGAGTCGGAAGGCCTTTTGTGGCGCCAGTACCTGCGTCAGGGAGGGATTCACAAACGCGCTTTTGCCCTATTAAACCTCATCAAGATGCATGGGTTCCAGAAGACGGTAGGTGGGCGAATCGCGGCAATGCTCTGTGCATCCAACCGCGAAACTGAATTTGCGCGGAGCTTTATCCCTCCTAACGTCAAGCTGTGGACCGTACCCAACGGTGTTGATACCGACTACTTCGTTCCCAGCCCTCCCGAAAGTAAGGAGAGCCACTCCATTGTGCTTTGTGGGGGGTATGGCGTTTATAGAAACAGTGAAGCCGCGATCTGGTTTGCCCGCACAGTATTTCCTCTCGTCAACAAAGAGGTTCCTCATGCGGAGTTTTGGATCGTGGGAAGCAACCCCAATCAGGAAATCCAGCAGCTTGCCGAGACTCCTGGAATCCACGTGACCGGGACCGTGCCCGACGTCCGTCCGTATTACGCTCGGGCAGCCGTTACCGTGGCGCCCTATCGCTACGGGGAAGGGACGAAGCTTAAAGTCCTGGAAGCCATGGCGAGTGGGGCGCCGGTGGTTTCCACCCCTATTGGTTGCCAGGGAATTGAGGTGAAAGACGGCGAGCACGTTTTGATCGTTAATTCCGCCGAAGAATTTGCCAGAAAGATTGTCTACCTGCTCGGCAATGAAGAAATGCGCCGAACTCTTGCCGCAAGGGCACGAGCGGTCATTGAGCGGGAATATTCCTGGAAGAAGATTGTGGGCGATCTCAATCCAGAGTTGTGTGAGTTGGTGCGGATGCAGGCTGGAGCGAAAAAAACGTAGGCAAGGGTCAGAAGCCAAAAGATAGAAGGCTGCGAAGGAGCCTTTTCCAGCGCACCCTTACCCTTGGCGAAATGGCTGGCTTGGAATCGTGACGGAAGTTATGAAAAAGGTTTGCGTTGTCATCCTGAATTGGAACGGCCGCGATCTCACCCTGCGTTGCCTTGAGGATTTGCGAAAATCCGATTACCCGGCACTGTCCTGCGTGATCGTCGATAATGGGTCCACGGATGGCTCTATAGAGGCCATCGTCAAGGCATATCCGGATGTTGGTGTCATTCGTAATGCTGTCAATCTTGGCTGGTCAGGCGGCAGCAACCAGGGGATTGCATGGGGTCTGGCCCATGGCGCCGATTACCTTCTGATGCTCAATAATGATGTGTGGGCAGACCCCGCCATGATTTCCAGGCTGGTTGAAGCGGCGACAAAGCTTCAGGACCAGGCGGTTACCATCCCCAAGATCTACCTTGGCAGCGATCCGACCCGCTATTGGTTTGCGCGAGGGCGCATTAATTTTTGGACCGGCTTGTTTTCCAATCCCGCCTTTAACCTGATCGATGATAGCCAGTTTGATACAGCCCCGGAGGTTGAATATGCCTCGGGATGCTGCATGTTGATGCCAAAGGGAATTGTGGAGTGCGTGGGTGGATTTGACCACGGCTACTTTTCTTATGTTGAGGATGTGGAGTGGTCTATTCGATCCCGGCGCGCGGGTTTCCGCATCGTTCTCTGCCCCACGGCCAAGCTTTGGCATGATGTGTCCGTTACAGGGAAGAAACGGCCGGCCATGATGCGCTACTACCTGACGCGCAATCATTTGTGGACTCTGCGGAGATACGCAAGCCTTCTGCAATTTGCTTGTGTCCTCCTGCTGCTTCCCCTGCGGTCGCTATGGCGAATCTTCCGGCTGGCGCGCGCGCACGACGCAGAAAGCATCGCGGCAGAGCTGAGAGGCCTGAAGGATGGATTGCTGGCAGATGTTGCTCCCGCAAGTTCAGTCGGTAAATTGCAAGAGTTTGAAGGGAAGCCGGCAGGTGCCTATCAAGGGTTATGAGTCTTAATTTTGAATTAAATCATCCGCGGAAGCTCCGGGTTTTAGCCTGTGCCTATGCATGCCTATTGGAATCGGGTTCCCCAATCAGTGGGGGTGAGGCGACGCTGGGTTGGAATCTTACGGGGCAGCTTGCTCGCTTTCATGATGTCTGGGTTCTTACTGCGACCTCCAACCGTCAGGGAATTGAAGCGGAGCTAAAACGCCGGCCGGTTGCCAACGTCAAATTTTGCTTTGTGGATTTGCCGGGTTGGATGGCCCCCTTGCTTCGGTTTCCGGGGGGCGTTCAACTCTACGCTTACTTTTGGCAAATAAGGGCTTACTTTGCCGCCCGCAACCTTCATAGGCAAGTGAAGTTCGACGCCTTCCACCACATTACTTTTGCCAACGACTGGATGGCGAGTTATATCGGCGCATTGCTGCCGGTTCCGTACCTGCGCGGGCCGGGTGGCGGAGCGCATCGTACCCCCGAGGGTTTCCTGCGGGAGTATTCAGCCGGGGCGAGATTTTGGGAGCGATTTCGCAGTTTCGGACAATGGATCTTAAGGAAGGATCCTTTCTATCTTCGGAGTCAGCGGCGCGCCGGCGTCATCCTGCTTTGCAACCGCGAGGCAGCCGACGCCGTCCCCAAATCTTTGCGCCACAAAGTGCAATTGTTTCCCGTAAACGGGATTTCCGCCGACGATTTGGCCATTATTGGGGGCGAAAACAAAAGCCAAAGCCAGTGTTCGGGATCTGCTCATGATGCGCAGCCATCATCTCAACGGCTATTCGACGTCCTTTACGCCGGAAAGCTTCTGGGCCTCAAGGGTGTGGCGTTGGGCATCCGTGGCTTTGCCCTCTTCGCCCGGCGCCATTCGGATGTAAGATTTTCCCTGGTGGGGGATGGGCCGGAGCGCCCCCGCTTGGAGGCATTGATTCAGGAACTTGGCATTGGAAATTGCGTCTTCTTGAAAAAGTGGATGCCGCGTTCGGAACTTCTGGTGGTAATGCGGACCTCGGACGTGTTTCTATTCCCCAGTCTCAGAGATGGCGGTGGTGCCGTGGTAGTGGAAGCCATGGCTGCGGGCAAGCCGGTGATTTGCATGGACCTTGCCGGTCCGGGATTGCATGTCACGGAGAGTTGTGGGATCAAAATCACCCCCCAGACTCCCGGTCAGACGGCACAGGGAATTGCCGACGCCCTCGAGCGCTTATACCAGGATCGAGGGCTCCTGGCTCGGATGGGAAAGGCCGCACGCCAACGCGTGGAAGATGCCTACGTTTTAGACAAACTCGGCGATCGTTTGCTGGGAATCTACGAAAGCGTTCTCAGAGTCAATCTCCGGGACGCCTTGAAGGAAAGCGCTAGCGATAGGGGTGGGTCCTTTGTAAAGGGCTCTTGAATGCACATGCAAGACGGCCATTGATTGTGGGCGGGACACCACGGTGCGGGCTCGCCACTCATCAAATCCTGGCTGCTATAATGAATTGCGACGAGAAATGGAATCAACTTGTGAAGGGCTGGAGGCCACCGTCGCGCCTGAGCTATGACGAAGCCAGAAGCTGTTGTGAAGTCAGTAGGATATCTTCCTACCCTCGATGGATGGCGGGCCTGCGCGGTGATGGCGGTGATCGTTTCCCATTTTGCCTATTCGGCAAGTCTTGTGCAAAATGCGCCTCATTGGGTTCACTATGTCTTGATCGGAAGTGGGGTCAAAGGCGTTCAGCTTTTTTTTTCCATCAGCGGCTTCCTAATTACGTCGCGCCTGATTGAGGAGCGGAACTTCTCCGGAAGAATCAGTCTCAAGCGTTTTTACGTACGAAGAGTGTGTAGGATTCTGCCTCCCGCGATGACTTACCTGCTGGTCATTGCCTTGCTGGGTGTCGCGGGCCTTGTCCCTTTCCAATGGAAATACTGGCTTTCCGCAGTCTGCTTCTTCCGGAACTACATGCCGGTGGGTGGGGGAACGGTTCTGGATATCCACTATTGGACACTCTCCGTCGAGGAACAGTTTTACCTGATCTGGCCCGCCCTTTTGGTCTTATTCGGTATCTATCGGGCAAAATACACAGCGTCATTTCTCATTTTTGCCATTTGGATCTGGCGTTGGATCGCATCGAATCATATTTGGGGAGCCAGTGTCGGGCAGGGTGACTGGTCGCGGTCCGATATGTGCTTTGACGGTTTACTGGTCGGCTGCTTCTTTGCCCTCGCTCTTGAATCTTCCCAATTGAGAAAGTGGTTGGCGAAGTATCTCTCCGTGGGGGTGATTGCTGCCGTCATCTTGATTATACTGGTCAGCGGGGGACGTACATACACTCCCGGTGGCAGAACCATCCAGTCCACACTGATGCCCATCCTAATCGTTGCGACGATCTTAAATCCGAAAACCTGGCTCGGGCGCTTATTGGAAATACCGATACTCCGCTGGATTGGAAGACTTTCCTACAGTCTCTACATTTGGCAGCAATTGTTTGCGTTTCAAAAGTTTCTTCCTTCATACTTGTTGCAATTCCTGGCCTTGTTTGGCATGGCTGCACTTAGCTTTTATGGAATCGAAAAGCCAATGATAAGATTGGGGTATAGGCTTGCGCCTCCACCGAGCCTCGGCCACAGGGATCTTGCTGCGCTTCCACGTTGACCGGGTGCTGTTGGGAACGGCCGGGAAGGCTCTCAATGAATTCTCCCATGAGGATCAGATGGACCGGATGATTGTAAGAAAACGAGACCAGCGTATGGGCCTTCGGGGGACCGCCCCGTCCATTCCCGATCCCGGTCTTTATCGAGGCGCCCGCAAGAACACCCTTTTGGCCCTGGGCCTTTGGGCCATGCTCTGGGCTGGATATAATACGAGCAATGCTTATGTGAGAAGTCCAGGTTTTCCACTTAATACGACGGATCTCATCCATGGAGTTAGGGCATTTTTCCCAATTTTGGCGGGATGGATTGCTTTCCTGGTGGTGCTTGCCCGTGCCAACCGCGCCATGCGCTGGATCATGGGGCCGCTGGGATTGTTCCTGCTTTATGCCGTTATTGGCCTGGTCTCTTCCTTCGTTCTCTCCATCGATCCCATTGACTCCGTATATTGGGGTGCAAATTACCTATCCATTGTATTGGTAATGCTGGCAATAGCCTCTGTGGACGATGCCCTTCCTGACCTCTCCAAGCTCCTCGTCTTCAACTGGATTGTCTCAACGGCGCTGACTTTTACACTGTTGGGCGCGCTTCCGTTCCTTGGGGGGCCAGGAGCGGGCGAGGGAGATGTCTACTCCGAGACGGTGGTTCGCCACAGCTACAATGGTGGTGGAATGATCATGGGCATGGCGGGCGCTCGGAATACCGGATTTGGCCGTTACGCCGCCATCGCCGCACTCGCGGGCCTGGCAAAATTGCGAACCGGCACCCGCAGTCATCGAATCATCTGGGGTGCGATTTTTGTCATCGCAACCTATGCGTTGATCCTATCCAACGGCCGCACGGAAGTCTTCTCGTTTATCGTCAGCGCTTTCCTGGTGATGTACGCCGACAAAAGCAAACGCGTTATTTACTTTATCGCCGGGATTGGCGTTGCAATTCTCCTGGGCTTAAGGGGATTCTATTCCGCCTTTTTCGAGTACTTCACGCGGACGGGGCATCTTGACATTACCATGACCGGCCGAACCGATACCTGGCAACAGGGGCTGGAACTTATCAACAAGTCACCATGGGTCGGGCTGGGCTTTCAAGCGGATCGAATCTACTTGCGCCTTCAGCACATGCACAACGCATTCCTCTCTGCCTTGGTACAGTCTGGCTTCATCGGCGGATGCGCTCTCTTCCTGGGACTGGCCATTATTGGTTATTTGATTGCCCGATACTTCTTCCTTCATCCCCTTCGTAATAAGAGTCTGATTCCTGCTGAAATCCCCGGAATATTTGTCTTCGTTATCGTCTCTTCCATTGCCGAGTCCACGTTCGCCTACTTTTCCGCGGCCTGGCTTTTGAGCGCTCCCATCATCATCTACGTCCTGGTGCTTCACCAGCAGGTTCGTCAAGCCTCGGCTATCCTGGCGAAGGAGAAGGGGAAGAAGTTGATGTACGGAAGACGCTTGGGTTGGAGGAAAGTAACTCCCGAACCGGAAGGAATACTCCCTCCCACCCTGGATGGCCTTCCTCATCGCCGATGATTTCTCCAGGCTTGAAAGACCTGATGGGACCTCCAAGCCCTGTAGGCATCTGCCTTCTTGTTGGCATCAGATTTCCTACCTTACGTCAGTCGGGCGGGCAACCCGGGTGGGGCTGGAGAAAAATCCATAACGCAGGATGCACCAAAGCGCGCGGACCCCGTCTCTCCAGGTGATTTTCTTACCCTCCGCGTAGGAGCGCCCGTAGTAGGAAATAGGCGTTTCATAGACGGGCCAGCCTCCTTGCGCAATTTTGATGGTGATCTCCTGCTCAAATCCAAATCGATCCTCTTTGAGGTCAAGACCTTGCAGGACATCTCTCCGAAAGGCTTTGTAACAGGTCCACACGTCGGAGAGATTCAGGTTGGTCACCATGTCGGAAAGCATTGTCAGAAACTTATTGCCGACGTAGTGCCAGAAGAGATGGACACGGTGGGGGCCGCCAAGGAATCGCGATCCATAGACGACATCCGCATGTCCGCTCAGAATGGGCGTGACCAGGCGATGGTAATCACTGGGATCATATTCCAAGTCCGCATCCTGGATAATCACGATTTCGCCCCTTGACTCCTCGAATCCGCGCCGCAGAGCTGCCCCTTTTCCCTGGTTCTTGTCCTGGAAAAAGACACGAATCCTGCCAGTGCTCAGGGTCTCTCCACATCGGGGTAACTTGAATTGCGCTGGATCAGATTTGGCGGACTCAGCCAGAGCTTGCAGAAAATCGCGAGTCCCGTCCCTGGAACCGTCGTCAACAATGACGATCTCCTTGTCGAGATCCACTTCCTGAACGCGCAGGAGAATCTGCTCGATGGTGGCCATTTCGTTGTACACCGGGATGACCACGGAGATCTTTGGGGTGGGGTTTTCAGTCACGTGTGGGGTGTCACCTTTCTTACGATGGCCAGCAGAATTCCGGGTTCAGCAAAGCCTCTGTTTACTTCGCTTCTTGGGACTCTTTCGTCACTTCAGGATACTAGACCCGTCAGTTACGAAAACGCGTTAAGGCACATCAGGCGATCCCGTAAGGGTGCCGTAGATTTCCGGGCGCCGGTTGGCAATGCGGTCAAATTCCCAAACCCCCGCTTGCCGAATGACGCGGTTGCGGTCGGCCATCGCCGGGTCAATTTCCGCGTAGAGAATCGTTTCCTCTGTCTCGCCCGCTTCGGCAAGTACAGCGCCGGTGCAATCCACAATTTGTGAATGCCCGGCAAAGCGAAAGCCGCGCTCTTCACCCACACGGTCGCAGGCAATCACGTAGATGTGATTCTCTGTTGCCCGCACTGGCGGTGTGTGCTGCCAGGTGTCAGACCCGAGGGGCCAGTTGGTGGGGATGGCGAGAATTTGCGCCCCATTCAACTTCAGGATGCGGCCGGTTTCAGGGAAGCTGCAATCGTAGCAAATGCTAATCCCTATTTTCCCTTGTGGTGTTGAGAATACGGGGAATGACTTGTCTCCAAGCGCAGTGTGCCAGTCAATGCCGAGGCAGGGAAGATGCAGTTTCCGATAGGTTCCCAGGATGCCCTGTGGCGTCACGACTGCGGCAGAGTTGAAGATCTGGTCGCCTTCACGCTCCAACAAGCCCACCACCACGGTGCAATCGAGCGTTCGCGCCGCAGCCAGAATTGCTTCGGTGGAGGGGCCTGGAACTTCCTCCGCCACCGGGGCAGCTTCTTCCCGGCTGACAAAACAATAGCCGGTCAGCGCGCATTCAGGGAAGACCACAAGCTTCGCGCCTGCCTTCGCGGCCTGCTCCAAACGGCTGAGAATCCGATTGAGGTTGTATTCCAGGGCAAGAATTTTGATGTCCATTTGGACCGCTGCGGCCTTCATGCTTGCCTCCCGGGCAAAAGCACATTCTAGCAGTATTGGCGGTTCGTTGCAGCGCCGCGTATCGAGCCATGCATAATG
>PLSX01000220.1 GCA_003165315.1 Acidobacteriota bacterium | reverse complement strand
ACCTGCGCTTCGGCCCCAAGCCGATCCATTCCACCTACCTGATCACCCAGGCGAATTTCGTGGCCTGCCACCAGTTCACGTTCCTGGAGCGCTATGATGTGCTGAAGGCCGCTGAGCCTGGGGCCACCTTCCTCTTGAACAGCCCCTACGGGCCGGACGAGGTCTGGAACATGATGCCGCGCACCACCCAGCGGCAGATTATCCAGAAGAAGCTGCGCTTCTATGTGATTGACGCCATCAAGGTGGCTCACACCGCCGGCATGGGCGGCCGCATCAACACCGTGATGCAGACCTGTTTCTTCGCCATCAGCGGAGTGCTGCCCCGCGAGGAAGCCATTGCCGCCATCAAGCACGCCATTGAGAAGACTTACGGACGGCGTGGCGAAGCGGTGGTGAAGAAGAACTTTGCCGCCGTGGACGCATCTCTCGATCACCTGCACGAGGTCAAGATTCCCGCTGAGGTCAGCAGCACCTTCGACCTTCGTCCGGCGGTGCCCGCCCAGGCGCCCGCGTTTGTGCGCGACGTTCTGGCCAAAATCATCGAGGGCGACGGCGACTCCCTGCCGGTCAGCGCTCTGCCCATCGACGGAACCTTCCCCACCGCCACAGCCCAGTGGGAAAAGCGCAACATCGCGCTGGAAATCCCCGTGTGGGATGAAAGCCTCTGCATCCAGTGCGGCAAGTGCGTGATGGTGTGCCCCCACGCGGTGATCCGGGCCAAGATTTATGACCCAGCGCTGCTGGAGAAAGCTCCCACCACGTTCAAGTCCACCGCCGCGCGCTGGAAAGAATTCAAGGAGATGAAGTACACGCTGCAAGTTGCGCCGGAGGATTGCACCGCCTGCGCGTTGTGCGTGGAAATTTGCCCGGTCAAATCCAAGAGTGAGGCCAAGCACAAAGCCATCAACATGGCGGACCAGATCCCCTTGCGCGAGGCTGAAAGCAAGAACTGGGATTTCTTCCTGGAGATTCCGGAAGCAGACCGCCGCACGCTGAGTATGGGCCAGGTGAAGGACGTTCAGTTGTTGCAGCCCCTGTTCGAATTCTCCGGTGCCTGCGCGGGTTGCGGTGAAACACCTTACATCAAATTGATGACGCAGTTGTTCGGTGACCGCGCCTTGATTGGCAACGCCACGGGCTGCTCATCGATTTACGGCGGCAACCTACCCACCACTCCGTATGCCGTCAACCATGAAGGCCGCGGGCCTACGTGGTCAAACTCACTATTTGAAGACAATGCGGAATTTGCCCTGGGCATGCGTATGGCGGTTGACCAGCAGGCTCAATATGCCAGGGAGTTGCTGCAACGGCTCTCCGGCACCCTCGGCGATGAACTCGTTCAGGGTCTGCTGAATGCCGATCAGACTACCGAAGCCGGCATTCGTGAGCAGCGCGATCGAGTTCAAATCCTCAAGGCCAAGCTCACCGGACGCACCGAGCTTGGTGCTCGTGACCTTAACAATGTGGCTGAGGCACTGGTTAAGAAGAGTGTTTGGGCCTTCGGAGGCGATGGCTGGGCCTATGACATTGGTTACGGCGGTCTGGACCACGTTCTGGCCAGCGGCCGCAACATCAACGTCCTGGTCCTCGATACGGAGGTTTACTCCAACACCGGCGGGCAGATGTCAAAATCCACCCCACGCGGCGCCGTGGCCAAGTTTGCCGCGGGCGGAAAACCCCGGGCCAAGAAAGACCTGGGCATGATGGCCGTCAGCTATGGCAGCGTGTATGTGGCGCAGGTGGCCATGGGGGCGGGCGATATGCAAACGCTCAAAGCCTTCAATGAAGCCGATGCTTACGACGGACCTTCACTCATCATCGCCTACAGCCACTGCATCGCCCACGGGTACGACCTGGTGCACGGTTGCGATCAGCAAAAGGCCGCAGTGCAATCCGGTTATTGGCCGCTCTATCGTTACAATCCTGACTTGGTGAAGCTGGGAAAGAATCCATTCCAGTTGGATTCGCGGCCACCTTCACTTCCGTTGGAAAAATACATCTACAACGAAACTCGATACACCATGCTGACGCACAGCGATCCTGAAGGCGCCAAGCGCCTGCTGAAGCTTGCGGAAGAAGACGTCCACAATCGCTGGAGAGATTACCAGAATTTGGCCGCGATGCCGATGAACGGCGCTGCAAAGGAGACCAAGTAAATGATTGACCTGACTACGAAATACCTGGGCTTGACCCTGAAAAACCCGCTCGTCGTATCCGCTTCGCCGCTTTCAGCAGACGTTGGCAACATCCGGCGCATGGAAGATGCCGGAGCCTCGGCCGTGGTGCTTCCCTCCCTCTTCGAGGAGCAGATTCAGGTCGAGAGCAACACCCTTGACCACTTCCTGTGGCAGGGAACGGAGAGTTTTGCCGAGTCATTGACCTATATCCCCAACATGGAAGGTTACCGGTTGGGACCTGACGGCTACCTGGAGCACTTGCGCAACACCAAGCAAGCCGTAAAGATCCCCGTCATCGGCAGCCTCAATGGAACCTCCACCAGCGGCTGGGTGGGCTACGCCAAAAAGATCGAGGAAGCCGGCGCCGATGCCTTGGAATTGAACATCTATTTCATCCCCACCGACGCAGAAATGAGCGGCGCCCATGTGGAACAGATGTATGTGGACCTGGTCTCGCAGGTGAAATCCAGTATTCACATTCCCGTGGCGGTAAAGATCGGCGCTTACTTCAGCTCGTTACCCAACACGGCGGCGCGCCTTGACAAGGCTGGGGCAAATGCGCTGGTTCTATTCAACCGCTTCTACCAGCCGGACTTTGATCTGGAAAACCTGGAAGTTGTTCCCAACCTCATCCTAAGCACGCCGCACGAATTGCTGCTGCGCCTCAACTGGGTGGCGGTTCTCTATGGGAAGGTCAAGGCGGACCTGGCCATCACGGGCGGAGTGCACTCCGGCATGGACGTGCTGAAGTCGATGATGGCAGGCGCGAGCGTGGCCATGATGACCTCGTCACTGCTCAGGAACGGCATTGGCCACCTGGCCGTCGTGCAGACCGAATTGCTGAAGTGGATGGAAGAACACGAATATGAGTCCATCCATCAGATGCAAGGCAGCATGAGCCAGCGCTCAGTGGCGGACCCCTCAGCTTTCCAGAGAGCGAACTACGTCAAGGTGCTGAGTTCGTATTCACTAAAAGAGGGAACGGCCTGATTTTGAAGTTTGGATTTCGGATTCTTGATTCTGAATCCGGACTTCGAAATCCACCTCTTGAATTGTAAATCTTGAATTTCGATTTCAAGTCTTATCGTGCGCCCGCGTTGCCACCCGCAGTGGCTGCGCGGGCGCATAATTCAAATAGTATCTGGTCATTGCCGGTTGTCTGCACATCCTTTCGGTGGCGAGGTATATAGTCTTCCGCCATGACTCAACAAACGCTTCCCCGGTTCCGCCGCTTATCGCAAGTTTTGTTTCTGCTCTTTTTTCTCTTCTTAATGATGAAGACGGAAAGTTTCAGCTCCCTGCACGCAGTCCGCGAGGGAGCACGGCTTCCCTATCCGGTCAGTTTTTTCCTCCAGCTTGACCCGCTCACCGCGCTCGCCAGCGCACTCTCCAGCCACACGCTTTATCGCGGGTTGCTGTGGAGCCTGGTGATTTTGATTCCCACGTTTTTTCTGGGACGCTTCTTCTGCGGTTGGATCTGCCCACTGGGAACACTGAACCATTTCTTTGGCAGTTGGAAATCTGAGCGCAAACGCGGCCCCGAACGTTTGGAGCGGAACCGCTATAAGAAATGGCAGACGCTGAAGTACTACTTATTGGTTGCCGGCCTGGTCGCGGCGCTATTTGGCGGCTCGCTGCTGGGAATCATGGACCCCATTTCTTTCACCGTGCGCTCGCTGGGGACCTCCGTGTTCCCCACCATCAACTATGCGATGGATGCCATTCTGGCATCTCTTCACCATTCCCCGTTGGCTCCATTGCGCACGGTGGGTTTGGTTGCCCAACTGGTTCTGAACGAAACCTTGCTGAGCTTCCGGCAGCCGCATTATCACCAGGCGTTTTTTCTGGGAGCAATCTTCATCGCCGTCCTCGTGCTGAACCTGCGCATCACTCGATTCTGGTGCCGGGCGTTGTGCCCACTCGGTGCGCTACTGGCAATCGCTTCACGTTGGTCGATTCTGGGTCTGGAAAAGGACTCTCATCATTGCAACGACTGCAACCGCTGCCTGCTGGATTGTCAGGGCGGCGACGATCCCGTACCCAAAGCCAAGTGGCGCAAAGCAGAGTGCCACCTCTGCTTCAATTGCGTGGGTGAGTGCCCCGAAAGTGGAATCAGCTTCACGTTCTTCCCCGCCTCACCCACGACGATCGACACGCCCAATTTGCAGCGTCGCCGCGCACTAACGGGTGTGGCGGCAGGCGCAGCGCTGTTGCCGATCCTCCGCACGGGTCCGGGATTTGCAGCGGACAAAGATCCGCGATTGATTCGCCCCCCCGGCGCGCTTGATGAACGAAGCTTTCTTGAGCGCTGCATTCGCTGTGGTGAGTGCATGAAGGTTTGTCCCAACAATGCCCTGCAGCCGGCATTGATGGAAGCGGGCGTGGAAGGCCTGTGGACACCGGTCGTCGCGCCGCGAATTGGTTATTGCGAGCCCAGTTGCGTGCTGTGTGGCGAGGTGTGCCCCACGGGTGCGATCTGGGAAATCACGCAAGCAGAGAAAGCTTGGATGCCTGCCAGCGCTCCTAAAGATACCAAACCCGTTCGCCTCGGCACGGCATTCTATAATCGCGGGCGCTGCCTGCCCTGGGCGATGGCCACTGAATGCATCGTGTGCGAAGAGTGGTGCCCGACTTCTCCCAAAGCCATTTACCTGCGGCCGGTCGAGGTGACTGATTCCACGGGTTTCGTGAAGCAGATTCGCCAACCTTATGTGGATCCCAGCCGCTGTGTGGGCTGCGGAGCGTGTCAGTTCGCCTGCCCGGTGAAAGATCAACCAGCTGTTTATGTCACCAGCATGGGCGAGAGCCGCTCCAAAACCAATCAGATTTTGCTGAACCGGGATACCGCAGGATTATCCGAGAGGGGTGCAAAGCGATGAATCATCGAAAATCGAAAATAGAAACTGGAAACTCGCCGCGATTTTCGAGTCTCGAGTTTCGGGCTGCGGTCATGCTCCTTCTCCTCTCCAGCTTCCTGGTGGGTTGCAAGTCCAAGGCTCCGGCGGCTCCAGTTGACTTTTTCTCTGACAGCATCACGGGCGCCGGGTGGGAAAAACATGGCGCGTCGCGCACCTTTGAAGCCAGCCATTTGTGGGAATACGTCGATGGCGATGCGGAAAAATACATTCAAGCGGGAGTGGTGAGGACGCTCACCTGCGACTACAAGCTCAACAGCAAAACCGATGCCACCATCGATGTCTACGTTATGGGCAATGCTGCGGGGGCGAAGAAAATCTACGATGGCGAATTGTCGGAAGGAAGCCAGCCGCTCTCCATCGGCGATGCGGGCCGTTACGCCAAGGGCAGCTTGACGTTCTGCCAGGGTCCGTATTTTGTTCGTCTCGTGGCTTACCAGGATGCACCGGACCTGATGACAGCCATGTCCGCACTGGCATCTTCCGTTAGTGCTCAATTGAAACAGGCGCCACCAGCAAAATAATCTCAAGAGGGAGGCTTTATGGACAGCAAGAACCGCATTGGACGACGTGAGTTCATCGCCACATCAGCCGGAGCGCTGGTGGTAGGGTTGGGCAGTGCCCGTGGGGGTGCGCCCATCACCAACATTCATGAGGCTGCCGACAAGGTGGGCCAAATTCCCCGCCGCCATTTGGACCGCTCAGGCCGCAAGGTGAGCGTGCTGATCGGCGCTGCGGACTGGGCGCCTGAAGCCGTGGAAGCCGGAATCCTGTGTGGAATCAATTACTGGCACAAGAGCCAAAAATGGGCCGATGGGGGCGCTCCTTCAACCATCCTGAAAAATCGCGAAGCCTATTATTGCGAGATCGCCGTTGATCGCGTGAACGGCAACCACGAAACCGGGGTTATCGATGGGGAAGCCGATTACCGGTTCGTCAAGGACAGACTGGAGCGCACGGGCCTGCGTTACTTTGACGACATGCTGCTTCACTTTGGCTACCACAACGTCGCGGAAATCAAAGAGAACCGCGGCTTCATTCGCGCCTACGACCGCTTGAAGAAGGAAGGCCTGGTCCGCCACATGGCGCTCTCCCAGCACAGTTACAATGGCAATATCAAAGTGCCGGGTGGAGAGGATCGCGTCGGTATTCTCAACGCCGTTCTGGAAGAGGGCCTGTATGAACACGCCCAATTTGCCTATACGTTTGGCGACACGGAGGCCCTCAACAACTTCGTCAGCCTGGCCAAGAGCAAAGGTTTTGGAACCACGGCGATGAAGACCGCGGCGGGCACGTCTCGAATGCAGGCGGATGGCAACTTCATGAGCAAATTCCCGGCAGGGACCACGCCCCACCACGCTCTGGCCCGCTGGCTCACCACCAGCACTGACCTCAGCACCGCCGTAATTCAGCTCACCAGCCTGGACCAGTTCGTGGACACTTACTCGGGCGCTGGGAAGCAGTTGCGTGCGGCCGATGCTCGCGCCATCGAGATGATGACGGAGTATGCGAATCGCGAGGTCTGCCGCCTCTGCAACGATTGCATGAGCCATTGCTCCGAAGGCTTGGCCATTGCTGATATTCTGCGCTATGAACGCTACGCCACTGACTACGGCGACCGCGAGCGGGCAAGACGGCTCTATGCGGAACTCGATCGGCGCGCTGACGGCTGCCAGGTTTGCGGAGACTGCCTGCCGCATTGCCCGCAGGGATTGAAGATTCCCGCCAAGCTCGCAGATGCGCACCGGCTGCTCAGTTAAGCGCTAGTAGTTGGTCTTCGATCTTAGTGGCCCGCGCACTACACCCTTCGCGTACTTGAGCCATCGCTCTTCCGACAACGCGTAGGCGCAGGTATACTCTTCCACAGGGCAAAATTACAAAAGTCGACGGAGGCGATCCACCGGCTTGTATACGTCCCCACAGCAAATTGCCGACCGGCAGAATCGGGGATTGGCTCGGATTGACTCGTATTGCCCGACGCGCAAGACTGCGGCGCGAACAGAGATAGGTCGAATGACGGAGAATCGGATGGCCCACGAGGACATTGACACGCTTTTGAATGCAGTACTCCCTTTTGCCCAGCAGATGCTGGGAAAATATGGAGAGTTTTATCCCATCGGGGCGTCGATGAATGCCGCGGGGGAGGTGGGTTTGGTTGGCGTCATGCCGGAATCGGAACACCCCGAGGCGCAGGAGATCATTGACCTGTTGATGGCCCAACTTGTGGACGATGCAAGAAAGCGCGAGATTCGCGGATCGGCAATTTGCTTTGATGGCAGCGCGATTCCTCCCGGCCAATCAGCCAAAAGCGATGCCATTTGCGCCCACCTGGAACACGCATCGGGTATTTGTGTTGCGGCATTTCTTCCTTACCGCAAGGAAATCTCGGGTGAGGTCACATACGGCGAGCTCTTTGCAGGTGAATTGAAGCCGCAAATTTTTGTCAGCCGCACCACTAGCTGATAACAAAGCTCTGCGACAACTATTGGACAAGTGGCGGGGGTTTAACTGCCGGTGGCGGGCGCCGCAGGTGCAGCCGCGGCCGCGGCAACAGCGGCTGCAGCGGTCTGCTCCTTGTGTTTTACCACAGCGCCTTCAAGCAGACGGGGGAAATCGTAACTCAGCACTTTGAGGCAATTCCGGCATTTCCAAAGTGTGTCCTGCGGATCGAGGTAGTTGAAATTGATACAGCCGCAATCGCACATCACCTGAAGTCCGGTGCTGCGACCCTGCACCACCTTGACGTCATCAACTCCCACCGGAAAGCTCATCCTTCCTCCTCTTTGCGCCTGTCCATATCGGGTTTATTCCAGACCAACTCAAAACCGTATTGTACCTGATTGGTTTCTATCAGGGCGAGCTCTCCGGATGCAACTCATCTCGTACCGGACGGTCCTGGCGGACTTTGTCTATTTTCGTAGCCGCGGCACTCAAGAACCGGCAGGCGGGGATATTTGGGATACCGCGGATCCGTCGCCGCGCGTTGACATTGATGGAAGACGGAGCCCCGGTCGTTGCGCACTGTCAGCATGTGCCGACACGAAAAGCACAAACCAATGTCCTCACGTTCAGAGTGAAATTGGGGCATGAAGATTTTTGCCAATCGCCAGTCATCGAACTTCAATTCTCAATACCAGGCCGCTCCTCAGGGTCCTTAGATACGCCTGAAAACTGAAGATTGATCACTCATTCAGAATTTCGTTTTCATCGACCTGCAGTAATGAGAGAATAGCGCCCTCTTGCCCGCCTGCCTCAATGCGACTCCTGGCCGCCCGGGCGGGAGGGCTTACCTGACAATCGGTCGCGGTTAAGGGAAGGCGTCACTGTTTCCTTCCCGTAGGGGCACTGCATCCATGAAACTACTCAATTTCGAATTTAAGGCTCGACTCAAAGATGCGGATCCTGTGCGGGCTGCCCTTAAGAAGCTCCGTGCGCGCTTTCTGGGGACGGACCACCAAGTGGACACCTACTTCAACGCTCCCTCAGGACGTTTGAAGATCCGCGAAGGTCGCATTGAGAATTCCCTGATCCATTACCAGCGCACCGACTCCGCGCATGCCCGGCGCTCCAAGGTGGAGCTTATGCTCTTGCCGCGCCGGAATTCTGTGCGGGCCATTCTTTCAGGGGCGCTTGGGGTCTTGGCCGTGGTGGAAAAAAGGCGCGAGATCTATTTCGTGGGCAACGTCAAGATCCACCTTGACCGTGTTCGCGGCCTGGGAACATTTCTTGAAGTCGAAGCCATGACGCGTTCGGGTGACATCAAAAAGGTCCGCGCCCAAGCCGTAAAATTCCAGAGGCTCTTCCATATCTCCCCAGAGGACATTGTTCCGCAGTCATATTCTGACCTGATCCTGGCGAAACCCAGGAAGCGTAAACCGTGATCGGAGCGATGCGGGGAGCTACCTGCTCGCCTCCAGAGAGCCCAACTTCAGCTTGATGGTCTTGATTTCGTAAGGATGAAAATCAAGGTGCAAGGTGTTCTGCGACACCGTCAAAGGCTTCAGTTCATCGCCCAGCAGATTGGTTTCCGCAGCGCCGGCCAAAGGATTGTTGATTTTCACTGCGACGCCGCTGGCGGGCTGGCCCGACGCCTCGTAAACGCGCAGCATCACGCTGCCACCCGGACCCTGCATCAGGGAAGAGGTCACGACGTTGGGGGCGGAGATCTCCACCAGTCCCCATCGCCGCGGCAGGGTTCCAGCATGGGTGCTGACCTTGCGCGCAAGCAGTGGGTGGTTGAATTCCCAGCCCGACCGGTAGACTTCGGCATCGCGCCAGTCGCCCGAGTGCGGCTCGAGTGCATAGTCAAACGACCTCTGGACGCCAAGCTCCAGGCCCAAATCGGAAGACACGCCGGGCTCATATCCGCCATAGAAAGGGTAGGCGGTAATTCGCGCCGAGCGCATCAGGGAGAGCAGCAGAGTTCCGCCCGCCACGTTGTTGCCCACCAGGCCGCGGTTCAGCAGCGCCAATCCCTTGCTGCCATCGCTGTAATCCATCCAATACTGCGCGGGGAATTCCTGTTCCTGGGGCCGCTCAATCGAGCCAAAGGGAATCTCGTCAAAACGCTTTCCATTTTCGATGGAAGTGGGAATCAGCAGCCGGTAGCGAACATTTTTGTCATTATTCAGAAGGTCGGTGTGAATGTCGATGCGGCGGATTCCGGGATAGAGGCGCACCGTGGTGGCAAAACTCCCCTCGCCAAAGGGATGTGACAGGCTGAATTGGGAATAGACCGGGCCGCTAAACACTTCACCGCTGCCGCCCACTTGCTCATCGCTGAAGTGCGACTTGGCCGGGTCGGGAAGCCCCTGCTTGCGGATCATCCGGGTAAGGCGCCCGCCGTTCAGGGTTCCGTAAAGCTCCCAAAAGTCGCCGCCATCCTGTTCGCGGGCCACGATGTTTCCCGGGCGGCCGCCCAGAACGTCCCAGTGGGCAGTTTTGTCATAAAGCTCCTTCATGTCACCGGTCCAGAGATCGAAGGAGATGCGGTAATACTCATTCTCAATGGTTCCGACGTCCTCGTGCCAACTGGAAGCCGCGCGTACGCTAACCTCCTGCTTGTTGGGGACGGAAACCTCTGATTCAGAAGGAATAATTTGGTAAAGCGCGTATCCGAGGGCGGGGACGTCATGGGCAAGGAAAGCTACCTTTACGTCCTTCAGGCTGCCATCGTCGTAGCGCTGGGTGTCAAGGAATTGCAAAGGCTGATCCGTGCCGGAAGCATCGCGCAGACGCAGTCCATGGATGTGCGGGGCGATCGAACCCACCTCAACCTGCACCATGTCGGTCCGCGCCCAACCCAGGGTGTTGAAAACCACAACAGGGACGCCCTCCACTTGGGTGTCCATCTTGTCCGCGATGGCTTCCACTTCCGCATCGACCTGCTCGGCACCCATGTCCTGGGAGGATTGATACCAACGAATTGACTCGTTGTAAACCTTGTCGACCATGGTTCCCGACATCAGGTCGTGAGCCTGGTTGAAGAGCACCGGTTCCCAAGCCTTAACCGAGTCGGACCAATTCGAAGCGTGCCCCAGGACGCCTGCCAGCGCGGTTAACTTTTCCGCGTTGGTCAAAATATCCTCCAAACGGCGGACCCACTGCTTCAGCTCGACGCGGTTGCTGTAGATCCCCTGAAAGACGGGATTGAGTTCGCCGGAGATAACCGGATTCTGGCCGCGCTTGGCGACGGCGGCGGTAAAATCCGTCGGCACGCCAAAACGCACTTGAATGGGCGAACGACTGTTTCTGTTGAAATCCTTCACCAGGTCGGGAAGGGCTTCTTCCGGCTCACTTACATCCGCACCCGCCAAGGCAACACGGTCAGGCCACTTGGAGTTTTGGCCCAACGCATCCCATTCCCCCTGAACGTAACGGGCAAAGCTGTAAGCGTCCTTGGGGGCGGGAGTGAACAATCCATAGCCCTGCGGCAGCCAGAACGCTGGGATTTTGGTTCCATCGATTCCCTGCCAGAGGAACTCAGAGGGAGTTTCATCCCCCGGCACACCGCGCTGGAACCAGTAGGATTGGTATCCCGCCAGCTTCAGGAGTTGGGGCATCTGGGCGTGATGGCCAAACGTGTCGAGCGCCCATCCCACATTGACGTCAACGCCCAAGGCATCGCGGTAATAGCCTTTGCCGTACTGAACCTGGCGAACCCATGACTCGCCGCCGGGCATGTTGACGTCCAGCATGACGTCATTACCGCAGACAATCTGGAGGCGCCCCTCCTTTACATACTGGCGGAAGGCCGCGGCTTGCTCCGGATAGCGCTCCAGGAAGGGCCGCACGTACTCCACCTGATCGAGGACGAAACGAAACTCGGGATGGGCGCGCAGCATCTCGAGCGCGGTGAGGATGTGCGGCAGGCCGATCTCAAGATACTCTTCACGAGTCTTGAAGACGGCGCCTTCCCAATGCGTGTGAGGGATGATCCAGAGAGTTTGCTGGGTTGAAGCGCTCGTTTGGGCGAAGGGGGGATTCGGCCCGGGGGCGGCTTGCGTCTTGTGCGATGGGAAGCAAAGGAGGAGGAGCCAGACTGCCAGCACTGCAAATGCGAATTTCTGCTTGCGTGAGCGCATAACGATAATCCTCGCGAAACCGCCAGATTCAGGGGGTGGTGGCTGAGCCGCAATTTACTCCGCGGCGATTTCCGGAGCGCGCGCAATGCGGGGGTCTGTGAAGATATCGGCCTCATCGGTGCTGCGCGTGGAGAACTCGGAAACAATCGCGCCCTCCGGTCCAGCCTGGAACCAATGCCAGGTGCCGGGCATCAGCGTGTATTGATCGCCGGGGCGCAATACGATTTCGTGCTTCACCTTGTAATAGGCTTCCGAGCCCCCGGGGGGCTGGGCAGAAATCGGCTCCGTGGCAGGACCGGGGACATAGAGATAGACCGTGCCCCAACGGCAGCGGAAGGTCTCTTCCTTTCCCAACTGGCCGTTTACCGGTGGATGGATATGCTCAGGGCAGGTCTGGCGCGGAAACATCATCAATTCCTTGGCGCACACCCGCTCCGTGTTGATGTAAGTAATGATCTCGAGCCCGGTATTCTCCAACTCGCCCAGTCCGAAATCCGCCACCTCAATTCGTTCCTTCTCCTCGGGCGTAATCTGAATCCCGGCGTCCTTCAACATCGCGACAGTCCTGTCAATGGTCTCTTTATATTGTTGTTTGCTGATCATATGTCTCTCCTTCTCAAGCCTCGTCGTTTTGGGCGGAAATCAAGCCGGCGACGATTCTACACCAGAGTCGCCCCCGTAAAAACCTGCTTCTGTTGACAGTGGCCGGCCATCAAAATGTGTGGCGCTCTCAGGCCTTGCCCGCCGAGCGAAATGCCCGCAGCAGCTTTGCCACTTCGTTTTTTACCGCTTGCAGCCCGGCGATGAGAATATCGTGCTCGCCGCCCATTCCCAAAAATGGATGCGGACTCATCGGTTCCTTGTAATGGGCCAGATTCTCTCTGATTGCGGCAAGGTAGGCCTGCTTCAAGCCGGTGCCGAAATTTACTTTCGCCACGCCGAGTTGAATGCATTGCGGCGCCAGTTCCAGGGGAATTCCCGTGCCTCCATGCAGCACCAGGGGAATCTCCACTGCCGCCTGAATCTTTTCCAGCGCGGAGAGATCAAGGCTTCTCTTGCCGGAAGTGAGAATGTGGACGTTCCCCACGGCCACGCCCAGTGCATCAATGTTCGTCGCTTGGACGAAGGCCCGGGCTGCTTCCGGGTCAGTAGGCTCAGCCTCCGTGCCTCCCGACGCATCGGCCAGGTGCCCTACTTGTGCCTCCACGGTCACGCCTTTGGCATGCGCCTTGGCCACCACGTGCTTCACCATCCGCAGATATTCATCCTTCGGCAGATCTTCGTTCTCCGGCATCACCGCGTCGAAGCCAAAATCGATGGCCTGCTCGATCTGCTCGATGCTGTCGGATTCATTGAGCAGAAAAGTTACGGGAACTGTGGCTCGGGCGAGGGCAGCACGCAGCGATGCGTAGTAGCCAAGTTGCTCCAAAGTCCTCTGCCCTGAGCGCAGAAGAAAACCACCATTAAACCCCACAATAATAGGCGATCTTTCGGCTTCCGCCGCTTCCACCGTACCCTGCAACGATTCCAGATTCCACGACTCGCAATAGCACGCTGCGTAACTGCGCTTGCGTGCGTCTTCCAGCATTTCCTTCATCGAAATAAGAGGCATTTATGAATCCCTTTCCCGGCTCACCCCTTGCCGGTTGTTGATTTTCGGGGCGCGGAACATTGTAATCCAAATCCCTTGGGTTTATGTGGGACATCCGTTATCAAATCCGCGTTTGGAGAGGGTGGAAATTTGTCCTTCGGAATCCGGCATGCGGAATTCTTCATTTTCCCCCCAACCGCAGTCCCCAATCCCTGACGCCCCATACTGCTCGACCCATTTTTCGTCTCGAGCCCTCCATTTTCACTAACTACCTTTCTTATCATGAACATCGTGGAAAGCGTCCTGTAACTATCTTTATTTTCATCAACATCGTGGAAAGGCAATTTGTGGACAAAATTTCAGTATTTATTTTCAATAGGTTACAGAGATTTTGCCATGAAAAAAAATCCCCCCTTTTTTGCATCGATGCCGCCCATCGAATCCAATAAACGCCTTTTTATCAATGACATAGATTTTCTGGTATTCCCCATCATTAAGGCTAACCCATTTGTTTTCTAGTATATCGTGGAAAGCTGAGACGTCCGCGCCGGGCGCGATCCGGTTAAGCGTTTTATTTTCTATTGGATAGGTTGTATTGACTCTTTATCCGAAACTGAAAACTCCTTTTTTTTCTATAATATCGTGGAAAGGTGCGATCCTTCCTTCTTACCTCTTCTTCGCATTCAGGATAACTTGCTTTATTTGTTTAAGATAGACACAGTGACATTCTGGCCTAAGAGGTTAAGTCCCTTTTTTTCTAATACATCGTGGAAGGATCAGGTCGTGGCGCTTGCGCTCGCTTGAATAATGGACGTCTTTTTTCACTGGCTGCACGTTCAGAATGGCGTGAGTGGCCCACCCATTTGAACCCGAACCCGGGCACTGCCGGAAATCCGGGTCCACGATCCTGTGCCCTCGCTGCCACAATTTTCGCAAGGAATCGTACCTTTTCTTCCCAAAATGTCCCTCAAGAGGACCCATTCCTGCGAAATCTACACACCGAACGGCCATAAAACTCGCATTTTCGGATGCCATTTTGTCCCTATTTTGATTGTTTTCATATACATTCCGGCTTCGCTCCCTCTTTTTGGTTTTTGTTGAGGATCGGGAAACGGGAATCGAGATACGGCCACCTTTTCAGATCAGAAGGCTGACGATTTCCTTTTGTTGGGGATTCATTGCGACAAATTGACATGATGTCGCATTTTAATGGGTGAACGGAATTGCGAGGAGGAAGCAGCATGATGAAGACCTTATGGCGACGTGCGCTCACCTCCACCGGTCCTGCCGGCAAGGGAAGCGGGCCAATTTCCACACAAATATTGTAGCCTATTGTTCTGCCAATGTCAAGAGGACAAAAGGTCGATGCGTGCAGATGCCGCGGTGAGACACCGCACAGCTCCCCCATTTTCATCGCGCTTGATGTGGAGAAGGTTTTGCGTTAAATATGCGCCATGGTTAAGGTTGTTGGGCTGGAGATGCACGATGCTTTGCCCACGCTGTGATAAAGAAGCCCTGGAAACGGACGCCCTTTGCCGTTTCTGCGGGAGTTCGCTTTCACCCGCATTGATTAGACCTCCCTCCACCAACGGTGCTTCGATAGAAGCGCTGGAAGAAACACCGCAGAGAAGCCGCAACGCGACCGCAAGCGTTGTGCTCGGACTGCTTTCCGTCACAGCCCTGGTGGGGTTGTTCGCAGCCATCGCTGGTGATGGCTGCAAGAGTTTCTTGCGTGGCTTGGTCTTTACCGGCTTCTTGGCGGGGCTGGTCGGGGTAATTTACGGCCATCGGGCGAAGGCATCAATCCGTCGAAGCGGCGGACGACTGCCGGGAAAAGGTAAGGCGATTGCGGGCTTGGTTCTTGGCTATCTGGGCCTCGCGGCTATGCTCTTCATCGTGGGAATTTCCGTCTTCATGGTTCTGTTTGTTGAAAATAGCCGGTTGGCGGCAAACCAAAGCGCTGCCCTTGGTTCCCTCCAAAGAATCAATACTGCTGCAACCATTTACGCTGGTGCCTACGGCGGGTTCCCTGCGACACTTGCTTCGCTGGGTCCAGCAAAAGCTGATGCCCCAAATGGTAGCGCCGTGCTCAGCAAAGAGGCGGCAGGTCTGCTCGATGAGAATTTGGCTTCGGGTCTAAAATCAAACTACCGGTTTAGCTACATTCCCGGACCAACAGATGGAACGGGAAAGATTCGCACCTATGCGGTGCACGCTGACCCGTTCGAGCCGGGCCTCAGCGGGATCATGGATTACTATACCGATCAAACCTGCATAATTCGTATGGAAAAGGGCAAGGAAGCGAATCAGGGCAGTGCGCCATTTAGTAATTAGTCGCCTCGGATTTTTCGCGGCCTCGATGCAGGGCACGATCCTGAGGGACCCTGAGGGAGAACCGCTATGTCAATTGCGGTGGTAAAGCTTGGATCTCCGAGAAAATCGAATGAAGGCTTGCGATTGGGAACCGTTCGCAGGCCGCCACGGGGTGTGCCGAAATCGGATTTCGCCAGGCGCGACTTCTATGATGTGTGGCTGCCCAATCTAGCCCCCAGCGCGGAACTGGTGGCATTCGCGCAACAGTCGCAAGAGGAACATTCGTGGAAGACTTTTGAGCGCAAGTACCGCGCCGAGATGAAGAAGCCCGACGCGGCCCGATTGCTGGATCTGCTGGCCGCGCTTTCCCATCAGACCAATTTCTCCGTGGGCTGCTACTGCGAGAATGAAGAACGATGTCACCGCTCCATTCTGAAGAAATTGCTGGCTGAGCACGGTGCTGAATTCGTTAAGTAGGGGCAGGTCTCGTGCCTGCCCTCTGCGGGCGGCCACGAGGGCGGCCTCTACGATGCTTTGCGCGGTGGCGCGGAGTGGATCGGTTCACCCATCAGCACGTGGGCGGCTTCCATCCAGGCTTCAGCCAGAGTGGGATGGGCATGAATCGTGTGCGCAAGGTCAGAAGCGGTCAGTTCCGCGCGAATCGCCACGGCCGCTTCCGCGATGATGTCCGTCGAGTGGGGGCCAACGGCGTGCGCTCCCAAAAGTTGTTCCGTCTCCGCGTCGGCGACCCACTTTACAAAACCGATGGGCTCGCCCATGGCCAGCGCCTTGCCGAGTGCGGCGAAGGGATATTTTCCCGTCTTGATCTTCCGGCCCTGCTGCTGGGCTTCCTGCTCGCTCAGGCCCACTGTGCCGATTTCGGGCGTGGTGAAGATGCAATTGGGTACCAGGGTTTCATTCTTGTGCTTGTAATGGCCGCAGGCATTTTCCGCTGCCACCAGGCCCTGCGCCGTGGCGGCGTGAGCCAGTTGCGGGCCGCCCGTGACATCACCCACCGCGTAAACAGTAGCGACGCTGGTGCGGCCGTAAGCGTCAACATCAAGGAATCCGCGATCATTGGGAGTGAGTCCGGCGTTTTCCAGTTTCAGTGAACTGGTCACCGGCTTGCGGCCCAGAGAGACGAGCAACAGATCCGCCTGCAACTGTTCCTGCCCGGCACGACCGCGCACTCCGTGATCGTCAGCCGTAATATCTTCCAGCGTGACACCCGTCAGGATGCGGATGCCAAGAGACTTTTCCATATGGCGGCGCAGCTCGCGGCGAACATCGGCGTCGATCACCGTAATGATGTCGGCCAGAAGCTCCACAATCGTGACCTTCACCCCAAGTTGGGCCAGCATGCAGGCAAACTCGCAGCCGATGATGCCACCGCCCAGAACCAGCACCGTGCCGGGCAGCGCGCGCAGGTTCAGAAAGGCACGGCTTTCCACCACTCGCTCATGGCGCGGAAGGAATCCGGGCAGGGCAGAAGCCGCGCCGGTGGAGATGATCGTCTTGCCCGCTGTCAGAATCACTGGCTCAGTGCCCGGTGTGGCGGAATCCACCTGAATCTTGTTGCGGCTCAGGAACGACGCGCTGCCCTGAAAGACCGTCACACCATTGGCCTTCAGCAGTTGCTTGACGCCGTTGCGCAGCTTCTGCACGGTCTGGTCCTTGCGGTCGGCCATGGCGGCGTAATCAACGGAGGCGTTTTCCACTTTCAGGCCCATGGAGGCTGCGGACTTGATGCGCGCAAATAATTCCGCTGACGCGATCAATGTTTTGGTGGGAATGCAGCCCCAATTGAGGCAGGTGCCGCCCAGCTCTTCCTTCTCCACCACGGCCACGGAGGCGCCCAACTGCGCCGCACGAATCGCCGCGGGATAACCACCCGGTCCGGCGCCAATCACTACGATGTCAAACGCTGCCACAGGCTTTTCTCCTCAAGAGATTTTCGAATGGAATTCAAGAAGCGCGCCGCCAGCGCCCCATCGATCAGGCGATGGTCGCTTGAAAGCGTCATCTTCATCATCGTGCGGATCACAACTTGATCGTTCCGAACCACGGGCTGTTTCGCGCCGCTCGCGACGGCGAGAATGGCGCTTTCGCCGGGGTTGATGATGGCGGTAAAGTTCTCAACATCCATCATGCCCAAATTGGAAATGGTAAACGTGCTGCCCGTCATTTCGGCGGGTGTAAGCGTGCCTGAGCGCGCCTTCACCGTTAATTCCTGCGCGCGCGCGTGAATTTCCGCGAGCGTCAGCACATTGGCCTGGCGAATCACGGGGACCACAAGCCCTTGCTCCAAAGCGACGGCAAGACCCAGGTGGATTTTGCTGCGTGAGCTGACGCTCTGCCCGTCGGAGGTGCCGTTGACAATGGGAAATTGCTCAAGTGCCAACGCAGCGGCCTTCACTACAAAGTCGGTCAGCGTGTAGGCCTTGCCCTGCGCCTTCAGCTCTGCCCGTAAGGATTCGATCTCAGTCACGTCGGGGGATACGGTCACAAAAAAGTGCGGGGCGTGGGTGTAGCTTTCCGTCAGCCGCTGGGCGATGATCTGCCGCATACGCGATAGGGGCTTGGGCCGCTCCGCCAGGATCAGTTCAATATCGGCCAGGGAAATCTGGCTGCCATCTTCCTTTGGCGCAAGGCTCAGCAGGTTGATTCCTTCACGTGCCGCCAACTGTTTTGCCGCGGGAGTAATACGCAGGCGGCTGTAACCCTGGGCTTCCAGATACGCTTTCACATCGCATTCCACAATCCGTCCGCTGGGACCTGTGCCCACAATCGGCACGGGGTCGATGACGGATTCTTTTGCAAGTTTCGCAGCTCGGGGACTTATTCGAAACAACTGGGGCTCGGCAACTGTGGGCGCGAAGGTTGGTGCGGCCGAAGCGGATGGTGCAGGCGATGTCTTACGCTCAATCCCCGCAGCAGCCTGGGGTACCGGCGCTGGGGTTGGGCGCGTTGCATCCGACTTTTTCGCCACGACTGGAGCAGGGGCCACATCCGGTACCGGCTCGCCCGGGTCGCCAACAAAAGCCACGGTAGTTTGAACAGGAACAGTGACACCCTCACCCGCAACAATTTTCAGCAGGGTGCCGGTGTAGAAGCTTTCGACTTCCAACACCGCTTTGTCCGTCTCAATTTCAAAGATGATGTCGCCCTTGGCAATGGTCTCACCCAGTTGCTTGCGCCAGCGGACGATCTTGACCGTCTCTTCCGATTGCCCCAGTTTGGGCATGATCACAGCTTTAACCATGAGTAATGTTCCTCGAAAGGCCGAAACTCGAAGATCGAAACTTGAAGATGGTGGCGAGTTTCGAAGTTCGAGTTTCGATTTTCGTCCTTACAGAATTGACTTGGCCGCTGCTACGATGTCTTCCACCTTGGGGTAGAAGACACTTTCCAACACGTGTGACTGAGGCGCGATGCCATTTTTTGCGCCCACCCGCACCACTGGCGCGTCAAGATAGTCGAACGCCTGATGTTGAATGGTCGACGCCACTTCACCCGTAAAGCTGCCCAGACTCACCGCCTGGCTCACTACAACACAGCGCCCGGTTTTTTGTACGGACATCAGCACGGTTTCCATATCGCAGGGCACCAGGCAGCGAAGATCGATCACTTCCGCGCTCACTCCCGATTCCTCCTGCAATTTCGCCGCGGCTTTCAATGCCAGCGGGACCGCCGGACCATAAGCGACCAGGGTGATATCGCTGCCGGCGCGCTTCACGTCCGCCACGCCCAGAGGGATAAGGTATTCCTCCTCCGGCACGGGGCCCTTTTCGCTATACAGCCCCTGCGACTCCACAAACATGATGGGGTTGTTATCACGAATGGCGGATTTCATCAGGCCCTTGGCATCGTAGGCCGTGGAGGGATAGACCACGTAGAGTCCGGGAACGTGCACTACCGTGGACTCCAGGGTTTGCGAGTGTTGTCCGCCGTAGCCCTTGCCCGCACCCACCGACACACGCAACACCATGGGCACTTCCGCATGCGCGCCCGACATGTAGTGCCACTTGGCCGCCTGGTTTCCCACCTGATCGCCCGCCATCAGCAGGAAATCCATATACATCAATTCCACCACGGGCCGAAGTCCAATCATGGCCGCGCCTACCGCCGTGCCGCAGATGCAGGCTTCCGAGATCGGGGCATTAAAGACGCGCGCCCGGCCAAACATTTCCAGCAGGCCCTTGGAGAGCTTGAAGGCTCCACCATACTCAGCCACATCCTCCCCGTAGAAGATGACGCGCGAATCACGCAGCATCTCTTCAATGACTGCTTCTTTGATGGCGTCGCGGTAGGTGATTTCGCCATTGACGCGCTTGATGGGGGGAAGCGCCTCGAGAACTGTTACTTTGGCAAATTCCGTGGGTACCTTTGCCGAAGTCGTATCCGTGTACATGTACTTGATGACATCCGCCGGCGGCGGATCAGCCGCTTGCGCTGCCCGAACCGCAGCCCGCGCGTTGCGGTCGCGAACTCGCTTCTCCACCGTTGCAATTCCCGCTTGATCCAGGACTCCGGCTTCCACCAATTGCTTTTCAAATGTGGCAATGGGATCAACCGCTTTCCACGCGGCTTCCTCGTCGCGGGTGCGATATTCATTGCGAGGATCGCTTAGCGAATGGCCAAAGTAACGATAAGTATCCACGTCGAAGAAATACGGACCTTGTCCTTCGCGGCAGCCCTGCGCGGCCCGCAGGACGGCGTCGCGTGTGGCCAGAACATCCATGCCATTGATAATTTCCGCGTGCATGCGATTGTCGGCAAAGCCGGCCGCGCGCTGGGCCACGTGGCTGACTCCCATGACTTCGTTATCGGACCGCCCTGTCATGGCATAGTGATTGTTGAGAACGAAGAAAATGATGGGCAATCCGAAGCGCCGGGATCCTGCCATTTCATTGGTAAATTGCACCTGAGCCGCCCAATTGAGCGATTCCAGAACCACACCGTTGCAATAGGCGCCATCTCCGGCAAAGCAGCAGACCACGCCGCCATCCTGAAGGTAGCGCGAACCCATGGCCGCGCCGGTGGCAATGGGCACGCCACCGCCCACAATGGCGTTGGCTCCAAGGTGGCCGATGGTAAAGTCGGCGATGTGCATGCTGCCGCCGCGCCCGCGACAATAGCCATCCTCCTTGCCGAACAGTTCCGCGATGGTGCGATAGATATGATCTTCGAGGGCTTGTTCCAGAAGCTCTTCATGCGCCGTGGCGGTGGAGGTGGGAACGCGCAGCTTCAAACGGTCAATCGTCATCTCGCGAATGGCGCAGCAGCCTCGCGCCACGCTGTCTCCGTGGCCGCGGTGGGTGCTGGTAATGTGATCTTTGAGGATCAGGGCGCTGCAAGCGCCCACAGAAGCTCCCTCCTGTCCGATGGAAACGTGCGTGGGGCCGCGATAATTGAAGCCAGCGAGCGGCTCGTAAGCGCCGGATCGGACGGTTACAATCATGTCCTCAAGCTCACGAATCATGAGCATGTCTTCCAGAAGGCTCACGGCCTTGAGGCCGTCAATGCGCCCCATCGCAAGTTCACTTTTAAGGTTTCCCTGATAGCGAAAGGCGGGAATCGTTCCGCAGTCAATCTCAAAGGGTGCAAAGTCAGGTCTTGAATCTTGCAAATATGCTGGCGCCATTTTCTCTCCAAGATAATTGGGGCTCGGGACGGGGGATTCGGGGTTCCGGAGGTATTCCGATTCGGGGAATTCGATTTCCCGACGCACATCGAACCACAAATCGAACCCGAACCCCGAGTCCCCGCTCCCGAGTTCCCAGGCTGCTACGCGAGGACCACTTCTATGCCGCGCTTGCGCAGTTCCTTCGACAATTTCCGATCAAACTGACCGTCGGTGATAACCACCAGAACTTTTTCCAAGCGCCCGGCGCGAGTGAAAGAGATCTTATGGGCCTTGCTGCTGTCCGCCAGCAGAATGACCTCGCGCGCGTGCTCCATCACCAACTCCTTCGTATAAGCCTCAGTGGGATCCGTGGTGGTAAGGCCCTCATCCAAGCTGAGGCCGATGGTTCCCATAAAAGCCTTGTCCACGTGGAGCTCCTGAATCATAAAACGGGTCAGAGGCCCTACAGTGGTCTGTGCGAGGCGGCGAAGCTCACCCCCCACCAAAATCAGCCGCGGACCGCGACCTGCCAATTCCACGGCCGCCCGCAGCGAGTTGGTGACGATGGTGATGTTGGAGCGGTCCTTCAGCAGACGCGCCAACTCCAGAACCGTGCTGCCGCCGTCCAGGTAAATCGTATCATTGGGTTTGACGTATTTGGCAGCGGCTTCGGCAATCTGGCGCTTTTCCGCTGCCGCCACGGAGGTCTTATCGTCAAACAGCGGTTCATCCAGGCGGCCTCCGGTGCTGACGGCCCCGCCGTAAACCCGCCGGACCTCACCCAACTTCTCCAGCTCACCTAAGTCGCGCCGGATTGTGGCCGATGATACACCAAGCTGCTCGGTGAGGTCTTCAACGCGCACCACGCGATTCTGGCCGAGAATTTCTCGGAGCTCTTCCAACCTTTTCGGCGCCAGATCCCGGAGCTTAGAGCCTTCCATCGCAAAATCCTTCATGCTCAGTCGTGAT
>PLSX01000263.1 GCA_003165315.1 Acidobacteriota bacterium | reverse complement strand
GGATAAAAGGAAGGTCAAGAGGGGGCTCCGGAAGCGACGGTGCGGATATTTTGACGCGCCAACCTCGGGAAAACCAAAGTGCCCCAGGGGAATTCGTTCCGGCGCCGAATGCCGCCAATGAAGATGTGCAACTTTCCGTCTGGTCCCGCTCCCCCGTTAGAGTTCGAATTGGAAGGTCTTTCTTGAATCTAAATAACCCGCCCGTATTCTCTTTGGCCCAGTTGTGGCACAGGACATTGAGAAGTTGTATAATCCCCTTCCGGTTGCAGGCTTCGCGCATGGGTTTGGGCGAAGCGTCTTACCGCACTCCACGTAAATTAGAAGCAGGTGACCTCCTTTGGCCAATGGCACTCCTCTAGGAATTGAATCGCAGCTTTGGGCCGCAGCGGACATGCTGCGCAACAACATGGACGCCGCCGANNTCTTCCTCAAGTACATTTCCGACGCGTTTGAAGCGAAGCACGCGGAACTTGAGAAGCAGGTCAAAGATGGCGCAGACCCCGAGGATATTGACGAATACCGCGCCGCGAGCATTTTCTGGGTGCCGAAAGAAGCTCGCTGGGCGTTCCTGCGCGACAACGCGCCCCAACCCACCATTGGCAAGCTGGTGGACGATGCCATGAGCGCCATTGAGCGCGATAATCCGTCGCTGAAAGGTGTGCTGCCCAAGGATTTTGGGCGGCCTGGTCTCGATAAGCAGCGGTTTGGCCAGCTTATCAAGCTGGTGAGCGATATTGGCCTTGGCAGCCCCGCCGACCGCGCCAAGGNNGGCAAAAAGGGCGGGCAGTTCTACACCCCGTCCTGGGTGGTGCGAGTGCTGGTGACGATGCTCGCGCCTTATAAAGGCCGCGTGTACGATCCCTGCTGCGGTTCGGGCGGAATGTTTGTGCAAAGCGAGAAGTTCATCGAGGCCCACAGCGGTAGGATTGGCGACATTGCCATCTACGGGCAGGAATCCAATTACACCACGTGGCGCCTGGCCAAGATGAATCTTGCCATCCGTGGGATCGACGCGCAGATTGCCCACGGCGACACCTTCCACAACGACCGCTATCCGGACCTCAAGGCAGATTATGTCCTGGCCAATCCACCCTTTAATGACAGCGACTGGCGCGGCGAGTTGCTGAAGGAAGACAAACGCTGGGTGTACGGAGTGCCGCCGGCGGGGAATGCCAACTTTGCCTGGGTGCAGCATTTTATTTCGCACCTTGCGCCCACGGGGCTTGCGGGCTTTGTGCTGGCCAATGGCTCCATGTCCTCAAACCAGTCCGGCGAAGGTGAAATCCGCAAGAACATCATTGAGGCGGATCTGGTGGATTGCATGGTGGCGCTGCCCGGCCAGCTCTTTTACTCGACGCAGATTCCCGTCTGCCTCTGGTTCCTGGCGCGGCACAAGAAGAACGGACGCTTTCGCGACCGGCGAGGCGAAACGCTCTTTATCGACGCCCGCAAGATGGGGACATTGACCGACCGCGTACACCGAGAGCTGACCGATGAGGATGTGCATAAGATCGCCGGAACGTACCACGCGTGGCGCGGCGACAAGGGCGCGGCAAAATACGACGATGTGCCGGGTTTCTGCAAAGCCACCAAGATTGACGAAATTCGCAAGCACGGACACGTCCTGACGCCCGGCCGTTATGTTGGAGCCGAAGCCGCCGAGGAAGACGCGGAGCCGTTCGAGGAAAAGATGAGGCGTCTCGCCGCGACGCTACGCCAGCAGATGAACGACGCAAAGCAGCTTGATGCCGCTATCAGCACCAACTTGAAGGAGCTTGGCTATGGTACCTGACGACTGGCAAGAACTGACGGTCGATCAAATTAAGGCGAATAAGGACGGAGCGATAGCCATCGGCCCCTTCGGCTCGCGGATGAAGAGTGATCTGTACACATCGAGTGGCATCCCCGTTATTCGCGGAAATAACATTTCAGAAACGCGCGTATTTGTGGGTGATTTCGTCTACGTATCACCGGTGACTGCGGATAGTCTCGCCGTTAGCAACGTGTTCCCTGGCGATCTCGTCTTCCCGCACAGAGGTGCAATCGGGGAGGTTGGAATAGTGCCATCCGACGGAGAGAAGCGGTATATCCTCTCCACCAGCCTAATGAAATTGACATGTAACCAAAATGTCGTTGACCCGATATTTCTGTTCTACTTCTTTCGATCAAGTAAGGGACGCCATGAATTGCTCAAGAACGCGTCGACGGTTGGCACTCCTGGAATTGGTCAACCCCTAAGCTCTCTCCGGTCAATCCGTGTGCCAGCACCACCGCTGCGCGAACAGCGCGCCATCGCCCACATCCTCGGCACGCTGGATGACAAGATCGAGCTGAACCGGCGAATGAACGAAACGCTGGAGGCGATGGCGCGGGCGCTCTTCAAATCGTGGTTTGTGGACTTCGACCCCGTCCGCGCCAAAGCCGAAGGCCGCGACCCCGGCCTGCCCAAACACCTCGCCAAACTGTTCCCGGATTCGTTCGAAGACTCAGAGTTGGGAGATATTCCAAGCGGCTGGATGGTTGGCGCGCTCGGAGAGGTCGCTGAGAACCCGCGTAGAAGTATCCAGCCAAAAGCCATTAATCCAATGACACCCTATATCGGGCTTGAGCACATGCCACGGCAGTCCATTGCACTTTCGGAGTGGGGTGAGGCGGGCTCAGTTGAAAGTAACAAATCTGAATTCAAACAAGGGGAGATCCTTTTCGGAAAGCTCCGACCGTATTTTCATAAGGTCGGCGTCGCACCTATGGATGGAGTGTGTTCCACGGACATTGTGGTTGCTAGGCCCAAAGACGTTGGCTGGTTTGGATTCGTCTTAGGGCATATGTCGAGCGTTGGTTTCGTTGAGTACACGAACGCCGGTTCAACGGGCACGAAGATGCCGCGCACAAACTGGGATCAAATGTCGCGATATCCGATAGTCCGCCCAACGGATGATGTAGCATTGGCCTTGAGTCAATTGATTGGACCGTTTGTCCAGCGCATTGTCGCGGGCATCTTTCAATCGCGAAGTCTCGCCGCCCTCCGCGACACGCTTCTGCCCAAGCTGATTTCCGGCGAGATTCGCCTCAAGGATGCCGAGCGCATTGCGGGGGTGGCGTAGCGCCGCCCTTTAGGGCGGCACTTCCAGCTTTATGTCGACGGAGTGTTGGACAGAGCCTGTGGGAATGTAATGGTGCACAGATCCATGAGCAGCGTCTTTAACATCTACTGTGATGAAAGCTGCCATCTAGAACATGACGGCCTGCACGTCATGGTATTGGGAGCCGTCTGGTGCCCACTCGACAAAGCCCATGAAATTGCCGTGCAACTTCGCGAAATAAAGGCCAGACATGGTTTAGCAAAGGGTTTTGAAATCAAGTGGACGAAAGTCTCTCCCGCCAAGCAAGCCTTCTACACGGAGGTGCTGGACTACTTTCTTGATGAACCGGAGTTGCATTTCCGGGCGTTGGTAATTGCTGACAAATCCAGGTTGGACCACGCCGCCCACGACCAGGATCATGACACGTGGTACTACAAGATGTATTTCAACATGCTAAAAACCTTGTTGGGGCCTCACGAAAGATACCGAATCTACCTCGACGTTAAGGACACCAGGAGCGCGGAGAAGGTCCGCAAGCTGCACGAGGTGCTCTGCAACGACATGTATGATTTCGATAAAAAAATCATCACCAGCGTGCAGACGGTGAGGTCGCACGAGGTTGAGCAAATCCAGTTGGCCGACTTATTGATTGGGGCCGTCGGCTACGCAAACCGTGGCCTTGAAACGAACAGCGCCAAGGTGGCGTTGGTGAAACGCATGCAGGAGCGGTCGGGGTATTCGCTGAAGCGGACTACGCTTCTTCGCGAGGACAAGGTAAACATTTTCCGCTGGGAAGGACGGGAGGTCCAAACCTAGCAATGTGTGACTGGCTCCCGGACTTAGTATGCCTCCCTCAATGTGGCGGTGACTGGAACCTCTACCTTGACGTGATATATCGCGCCTTCCGAACCGACTTTCTGGACACTGCGCCGGCGATGTCCGGGACTCGATGTGGCTTGCGGCACCCCGAGCTGATCGAAGGGAAAGAGGGGACTTTTTGGCACATCATTTCTGAAGGCCTGACCGAGGAGGAACGCACTCCCGATTTGCGGAGGTGCGAAAGGATTCGCTGGCCGCGACCGATTATCGAGTCCCACGGCAGCGATCGGATTTGTTGCTGGCGTTACAAGCGCAACGGGGATTCTCGAATCTCCATCGCGCTTCGAGATTTCACCTATCTCTTGGTGCTTGTCGACAGAGGGTCCTACGTTCTGCTTTTGACGGCGTTTCCCGTAGAAAGAGATAGAAGAAGAGAAAAACTGAGGAGAGAGTACGAAAGCAGTGTAAAAAGCTGAAGCCGCCTGGTTACCCAGACGGCCCCGGAACTCCTTCCACACATGGTGGATGAGCTGAACTGATTGTACTATCGGCGCTTCAAGAGTCAAGGTTTAATTTAACTGACGCCCGCGTGGGCCTTATCAAAACCGGCAACGCGCTGATTTTAAGAGACTTGCTTATTTAAGCGTTTACCCATGCCCCGAGGATTTACAGAGTCGATTGTGGAGGAGGCCGCCCTCGAATGGTTTGACGGGCTGGGGTATAAGATTCTTGGCGGCCCGGACATCGCCTATGGCGAGCCAGCGGCCGAGCGCACCGACCCGGAATATCGGGACATGATTCTGGAAGGGCGCTTGCGCCAGGCGCTCGCCAAGCTGAATTCCGACCTGCCGCCGGAAGCTCTCGACGACGCATTCCGCAAGCTCACCCGGATCGACTCCCCCTCGCTCATTACCCGCAATCGTGACTTACACTCCATGCTCGTGGATGGCGTGATTGTGGAGTACCCGCGCCCGGATGGCTCGATCGCCGGGGTACCCGCACAACTGGTCGATTTCGACCACCCCGAAAACAACGACTGGCTGGCGGTCAATCAGTTTACGGTGACGGAGGGGCAGCACGCTCGCCGCCCGGACGTGGTGGTCTTTCTGAACGGGTTACCCATCGCCGTGATTGAACTTAAGAATTCCACCGACGAGAACGCCACCATTTGGAACGCCTTCAATCAGCTTCAGACGTACAAAGACCAGATCCCCTCTCTCTTCGTCTATAACGCGTTTTTGGTGATCTCCGACGGGATGGAAGCACGCGTGGGGTCGCTCTCGGCGGACCGGGAATGGTTCATGCCCTGGCGGACCATCGAGGGTGAGGATCTGGCGCCAGCGTCCCAGCCGCAACTCGAAGTAATGATCAAGGGGATGTTCGAGAAGCGACGCCTGCTCGATTTCCTCCGCTACTTCATCGTCTTCGAGGACTTGGGGAAGGGCGACCCGATCAAGAAGATCGCCGGATATCACCAATTCCACGCCGTCAACAAAGCCGTCCAGACCACGATTGCCGCCACCCGGCCGACAGGGGACAGGCGCGCGGGGGTGGTGTGGCACACGCAGGGCTCCGGTAAGAGTTTGACTATGGTGTTTTATGCCGGGCGTTTGGTGCTGCAACCAGAAATGCAGAACCCGACGATAGTGGTGATCACGGACCGAAACGACCTTGACGATCAGCTCTTCGGCACCTTTTCGCGGTGCAGTGATCTTCTGCGCCAGCCTCCTGTGCAGGCGGAGAGCCGCGAGCACCTGCAAGTCCTTCTTCAGGTCTCCTCCGCGGGAATTGTGTTTACGACCATTCAAAAATTCATGCCCGTAGAGCCGGGCTTGAGCCCGGCACCTGGCGCCGAATCGGCGCAGGAAGAGTGCCGCCCTAAAGGACGGCGCTACGACGGTATGGCTTGCCTTTCCGACCGGCACAATATCATCGTAATCGCCGATGAAGCCCACCGCAGCCAGTACGACTTTATCGATGGATTCGCCAAGCACATGCGCGATGCCCTGCCCAATGCTTCCTTCATCGGCTTTACCGGCACGCCTATCGAGAAAGCCGACGCCAACACCCGCTCCGTCTTTGGCGATTACATTAGCGTCTACGACATCCAGCGAGCCGTGGATGACCATGCCACGGTTCCCATCTATTACGAGAGCCGTCTCGCCAATCTGGAGCTTGACCAGAAAGAACGGCCAAAGATCGACCCGCAATTCGAAGAGGCGACAGAGAACGAGGAAGTGGAGCGGCGGGAGAAGCTGAAATCCAAATGGGCGGCGCTGGAGGCCGTGGTGGGCGCGGAAAAACGGCTGAAGCTCATCGCCAAGGATTTGGTAAACCACTTTGAGGCTCGGGTGGATGCGATGGATGGGAAAGCCATGGTCGTCTGCATGAGCCGTCGCATCTGCGTGGAGCTTTATAACGCCATCATCAAGCTGAGGCCGGAGTGGCACGGCGCGGACGACACGCACGGCTCAATGAAAATCGTTATGACCGGCTCCGCCTCCGACCCCTTGACCTGGCAACCGCATATCCGCCCCAAGAAGCAACGCGAAGAGCTGGCCAAGCGATTTAAGAACCCCAAGGACCCTTTCCGGGTGGTGATTGTGCGTGATATGTGGCTGACCGGGTTTGACGTGCCCAGCCTCCACACCATGTACGTTGACAAGTACATGCGCGACCACGGACTCATGCAAGCCATCGCGCGAGTGAATCGGGTCTTTAAGGACAAGCCCGGCGGGTTGGTGGTGGATTACCTCGGCGTCGCACAGGAACTGAAGCAGGCCCTTGCCACTTACACTGAGAGTGGCGGGCACGGGAAGGCAGCGGTCGAAGTGGAGGAGGCCGTCGAAGCATTGCTCGATAAGTACGAAGCGTGCTGCGCCCTCTTCGATGGCTTCGATTGGTCGCACTGGACAGCAGGAACGGCAGTCCAGAAGATGACCCTGATGGCCAACGCGCAGGAACACATCTTGCGCCAGAAGGACGGCAAGGAGCGGCTGTTCAAAGCCGTCAAGGACCTTTCCAGCGCGTTCGCGTTGGCCGTGCCCCATCCCAAGGCCATGAAGCTCCGCGACGATATTGCATTTTTTCAGGCGGTGCGTGCGGTGCTGGCGAAGGCGGCAGGCGAGCAGCAGCGGTCGGAATGGGACCTTGATCATGCGATTCGGCAGATCGTGTCGAGCGCGGTGGCTCCCAAGGGCGTCATCGATATTTTCGAAGCGGCGGGCTTGAAGAAACCTGACATTTCCATTCTTTCGGATGAATTCCTGGCAGAGGTCAGCGGGTTGCCGCAAAAGAATTTAGCCGTGGAAATGTTGCGCAAGCTGCTCAGCAACGAGATCAAGACACGGTTAAAGCGAAACGTGATGCAGTCGCGGCGATTCTCGGAAATGTTAGAGGCCACGATTAGGAAGTATCAGAACCGGGCCATCGAAACGGCCAAGGTGATCGAGGAATTAATTGCCGTCGCCAAGCAGATGCGCGAAGAAGCCGCGCGCGGCGTGGGCCTGGGATTGACCGACGATGAAGTGGCGTTTTACGACGCGCTGGAAGTGAACGATAGCGCGGTGAAAGTTCTGGGCGACGAGACCCTGCGCACGATTGCCCGCGAGCTGGTCAAGACCGTTAAGAACAACACTTCCATCGATTGGAACGTGCGGGAAAGCGTCCGCGCCCACATCAAGGTTTTGGTTAAACGGATTCTCCGCAGGTATGGTTACCCGCCAGATAAACAGGAAAAAGCCACGCAGACCGTTCTGGAACAAGCTGAGGTGCTGTCGGAGGGGTGGGCAGAGGGGTAGCGGATGAACCCGGGAAGCCGGGGTGGCGCACCACGCTTTCCCTCTGTGATGAGTCCGACAGCCGGCAGTAAACGAACAAAGGGCTGCAATTATGCCAATCAACCGGAATGACAGTGACGAGTGGTTAGGGGCTGGGGGAAAAACAAGGTCCGAAGTCCGATGTCCGAAGTCGGAAAAGCAGTGGCGAGTGGTTAGTGGCTGGTGGTTAGTGCCTACTGCCTACTGCCTTCTGCCTACTCCCTACTACTTGGGGCTGGGGAAGAACAAAGTCCGAAGTCCGAGGTCTGAAGAGCAGTGGGTAGGATAGTGGCTGGTGGCGCCCCTCCTTTTGCCGGCTTGTTGGGTTGGAACCCTGCACCAACTTGACGATTTGTCCAGACACTTTGCCGGCATCGAATGCAATGCCTTGAAATGATCTGGACGATAAGTCCAGACATTTTGCCGGAATTTGGGCCAAACCACCCGCATGATGCGTCTTCAGGACTACCGGGGACTTGCGTTTTGGGGGCTCACGCGTTGGGGACTTACCCTGCCGCTTATCGCTCCTGAAGGACCTCGAATCGGCCAAACCCAGGCGGCGAATCACGGCGCTCGATGGGGGAATTGACCCCATTTTCAGCTGGAATGCCCCGCCTTACAACGGGTTATGCCGGGAAACTCCAGGCTATTCGCCCTGGAATCCAGCCAAGGTCCGGCGCCGGTTACGCCGCTTGAGGCAGCACCTGGCCGCGTGCTCCAAAACGGAGTCGGCAATCTGGCTGCCGGAAAGCATTCGCGCCGATGCCTGGAAAGATGCCGGGAAGGGCTCAAGTCGTCGCGCAAAACTGCCGATAACATCACCGTAGAGGTCCGCCCCGCCGCCAATTTCCCCGGCCCCCCCTTTGTAGGGGGGTATCGGCACAAATGGATCCCAACATGAGCAGAAGATGCCAGCCGCCAATCTACGGGAGATGCAGCGCTGCTTACCCCGGCATGGGCACTTTGCGGAAATCGACTCGCACCTTGGAAATGGAAGGGCCCACCACTTCGATCTGACTGAGGTCGCGGGTGCCGACGCCAAGTTGCTCGGCCAGCATCAGGGTGCTTTCAGAAGTCTCAAAAGGTTTGGACCCATGCACCGCCATGGGGTCGAATCCCATCAGCGCCGTGCCCACGGCATCGGTGGAGACGCAGTTGGTTCCCGCCACCAGCAAGCCCGGTTTGACGCGGCGCGAGGTTGGGTAACCCGGCAATTCGCCGCCGGCAAGGGTTTCAATTCCATCGATCACAGCCAGGTGGATGGGCCGCGCCGCAACCAGGTCGGCCACCACGCGCGGAACTCGAAGGCCCGCTTCCTTGGGCTGATTCGGTACCGGCGGCGGGGCGCTCAGTGGAGGCTGCCGCTTGCCCTCGTGGAAAATTCCCCTCCCGCCCATCGGAGCGATGGATGGCTCATCCAGGGGAGTTCGATCTCCATAGATCGTGCAGGGCGTCATGCCGAAGCAATTCTTCATCGACAGGGTCACGCCCGCCGTAATGTGCTCCTTCAGCTTGGCCAGGGAAACGAAAACGTCGCAATCTTCGTAGGAGTGATTCAGGTCGTACCCCGTGTACATCAGGCCGCCGCCGGGAACCATGAAGCGGCTGTACTTCTTGCCGTTGCCCAGGTAGTTCGTGTTCTCAAATTCCACCCGCTGCCCCGCGCTCATGAACGTGCGCGGCTCCCAATTGGCCGCCAGCATGAATTCATCGAGCGGTTCCATGTTGCCCGTAAGGCTTTCGAGCAATCGAATCCGGTAGGCGCCGGCTTGGGATAGCAGGTGAACCGTCGCGCCCACCACCGCGGGATGCACCCAGTGGGTCAATTCCGGCGGAGCATAGTGCAGACGATTATCGCTGGTCCCGGTCAGGTTCAGTTTGATGGCCACCGTCTTGCCGCGCACCAACTTGTCCAGCCCGCCAATCTGATCGAACATCTTCGCCAGCGTCGCCGTGACGTTGGCGTCGTAGGAGGGGCACTGCGCAATCGCCACGCGAGCGCTGGGCGTTGGCCGGGCCAGTGACAACACCGGCTGAGCCATCCATAAGCCTGCCGTGGCGCTGGCCGCTCTCAGGAACTTTCTGCGGGAAATACAGTTGGTCATCGTCGCTTACCCCCTTCGCATTCAAGGCTGCCGGCGTGGTGTGAAACTCAAGAGCCGCCACTCACACCGAATTCCGAGCGCTCAACCAGCGATCTGCGCAACACCTCTTTGCATTATACGCCCAAAGTCCAAGAGGGGTATTTGCCAAGTTGATCGATTTCAACCCGGGGCATTGGATTCATGCCGTGTGGACGCAACGACGTGAGGTAATATATTCGTCCAACTGTTGTCCCAGGTGGAGCGAGTTTCAGTCGAGGTTGAACCCAATAGGAGGGGTAGTGAAATTTTTCGTCGGTAACAATAACACGAGGTTCTCGGGGCATCATTGTGGACAGTGGGCAAATCCCCACCTATTTGGGAGGTTGCCCGCGCGGCATCCCTTGGGGCGGGGGCTTCGGGTGAAGGCCCATGCGCTTACCATCTTTTTTTTGCTGATACTTAGCGCCATATTACAAATATCAGGGCCGGCGTTGGCTGGGCAGAAAGGTAATGCCGCCCCGGCTGAGGCCACGACACGTGAGACATTAAATCTGAATGGCACCTGGCAGATCGCCTTCGACCCAGAAAACGCTGGCAAGACCCAGCGCTGGTTTGAACATATTCCCTCCTCGACCACACAGATTCGCGTGCCCAGCGTCTGGAACGAGATTCGCCCGAATTATCAGGGAGTTGCGTGGTACCAGACTTCGTTTCTCGCTCCTTCGCGCTGGCAGGGCGACTCCGTGCGGATTGGCTTTGGCGCGGTCAGTTATCTGGCCGAAGTTTGGCTGAACGGAACCTACCTGGGAACCCACGAGGGTGGCTACACTCCTTTTGAAGTCGAGGCAAGCGACGCCATCCATTGGGACCAGCAAAACCAGCTTGTCGTCAGGGTCCTGCTGCCCATGCGGACGCTGAACTTTATGTCCGGCCTCAAATGGGTCACGGGAAAGCGAATCGACGGAATGGCCCTGGAAGAGATTCCGGCCTCCAAGCAGATCTGGTATGACAACTTCGGCGGCATCTGGCAGGACGTTAAGGTGCAGGCCACCCGCAAAACTTGGATTGAGGGATGTTTTGTCCGGCCTGACATTTATTCCGAAAAAATCGATGTGACTTGCGATCTGGTAAATCACACCGGGCAGGACGCGAAAATCACCGCCGATTTTGCCGTGGTGGAAAAGACTAGTCCGTCGGACGAAAAGTCGCACCTGAACAAGGACATGTTGTTACCTGCGGGTGCGCTGCAAATAGCAGCATCCCTCACCATTCCCCACCCCACTCTCTGGTCCCCCGATCATCCGTTTCTCTATACTTTGAAAGTTCGCCTTCTCGCCGGCGATAGCACGATTGACTCGCAAAGCTTCACCTTCGGCATGCGCGATTTCACCATCCGCCAAAACCAGTTCTATCTGAACGGCAAGCCCATCATTATCAAAGCCACCATCTACCAGCCGCACTACCCGCAGACACTGGCCTATCCGCCCTACCCGGAGATGCTTGAGAACGACATCAAGATGGTGAAGGCGGCGCATTTCAACCTGTTGCGCCTCCACATCAAACCTCAGCTTCCACGCTTGTTGGATCTGGCCGATGAGCAGGGCCTGCTGCTTTATGAAGAGCCCCCCATCGGCTGGATTCAGAAGTCACCGGAGATGCGCGACCGCTGCCGGCGGGAGGTTCGCGAGCTGCTGGCCCGCGACCGCAATCATCCCTCCGCGGTGATATGGGGCGCGCTGAATGAGGGCGCGGCAGAGGGCGAGGAGCTGAAGTCGGAGCTGGCCGCCTACGCGCATGAACTCGATCCCACGCGGCTGGTCTTTGACGATTCGGGCGGCGTCTTCTGGAGCGGCGAGAACTCCCACGTCTACATTCCGGGCAGCAGCTTGCCCCGCGCCATCAATGACATTCACCCCTACATGCTTCAGCCTTTCAGCACGGCCACGTTCAATTACTACCGGCAGATGCAGGAACCGCACATGCTCAACTACACGTCGGAGTTTGGCGCCATGGGCGGAATCGAAGACCTTGACACGGTGATCGCCCGGTACGAACCAGGCCGCGAGTGGCAGGACAAAAACCGGGTGGAAGAGATCTATGCCATCTTCAAAAAGGGATTCTCCGAGCTTGGCCTCGATAAATCTTTTGGTGACTTCGCCGCGTTCGCCAAAAGCAGTCGCGACGCGCAGGCAGAGGCTCTGACTCGCATGATCGACGCCCTGCGCATCAACCCTTTAACCGCCGGCTACGACATCTGCCACTGGAACGATTCCAACTTTGAATTCCCCTTTGGGCTGGTGGACGAGTGGCGCACGCCGAAGCCTTCCTACGTTGCTGCCGCCGCAGCCAACAAGCCTCTGCACGTGATCGTTTCGCCGATCCATCCCAACTTTTACGCGGGCGAAGCGGTGGATGCGGAGCTGGCAATCGTCAACGACGAAGGCGAAACGGGGAAGGTAGATCTTAATCTGCAGATTACTTCGGAAGATGGCAAGGTCCTGCAAGAGCAGGTTCGCGCCACGACATTGGGATCTCGAATTCAGCCCCTCGGGACCTTCAGCCTCACTGCGCCAATGACCGAAGGCAACTTTCACCTTGGCGCAACTTTGAGTGTGGATGGAAAACTGTTGGACGATACGGAGCACAACATTTTAGTGTTGAAGCGCCAGAATCGACAGACGGAATCCCCGACTCATGTTGCCTTGCTCGACCCCAGCTACCTTCTGTCGGGCAAGCTTGGAGGCCTTCCCCTCAAGGTCACGAACTATTCGGCGGACGCGCCCGTCCGTAGTGTTTACCTGGTGACTCCAGCAGCCGATTCGCTTTACGACTATCCGCTCAGCCAGTTGAAAGGTCTGGTGGAAATGGCCCGCCGCGGCGCAACGCTTGTCCTTTTTGAATTGCCCATAGACAGCGGCAGGGTTTCAGAAAAGTTCGGCATCTTCCCCACCCCGCTCAAGGTCGACTTCCCGGAAGGCTTCAAGTTGCAGTGGATTCGCAACCACGCGATCACCACGGGTCTGCCTTCCAACCTGGTACTTGACCAGCGCTATGCCGACGTCCTCCCTGCACGCTATCTCGACATGGCGTCCGACGAGGTGGTTGGCGGCATGCTGCTCAACTCTTTTGGCGATTACCATCGCCGCTGGCTTCAGAGCCTGGTAGTGAATCGCGTGGATCAAGGTCACATCATCATTTGCCAATATCAGCTTCTGGAGAATCTCGGCAAAGACCCGCTGGCTGACCGGCTTTTTATGAATTTGGTGGGGTACGCGCAGTCGATTGCCCACAAGCCGGAAGCCCCTTTGGGCATCGAGCGCTTTGAGGCACTGAACAAAGAGGTTCTTCATAAGAAGATACAGTTGCAAGGGGAGTTGCAGCGTTGGGCGATTATCGGCCCCTTTGATAATCGCGGGCGCGACGGGCTCGATCACCAATATCCGCCGGAAACCGAATTCCGATTCGACAAATCCTATGCGGGCATGAACGGCCCGGTGGCATGGAAGCCCTTGACCGCCTGGAACGCAGATGGCGACTCTGTAGGCCTGAGCACTCGCTTTGACGATTGGACCGTCTACTACGCCACTTCGCAGCTCTACAGCCCGCAGCAGGCGGAAGCGAAGTTCGAGCTAACGTGCCAGCAGGGTTGCCGCCTCTGGCTGAATGGGAAGGAACAGATCTACTCCGACGTTTCCGGCTCGAACCAAAACACCGTTGTGCCCGTGAGCTTAAATGCCGGATGGAACGCTGTGCTGGTCAAAGTCGATCGAACCAAAATGCAGCACTCGTGGTTTACACTCGATGTTAAGAGCAAGAGCGGAGAAGCGATTCCAGGGCTGAGGGTTGATTACGGCGGGAGGAGTCAGGAGGAAGGAATCAGGGGTCAGCAAGCGGTAAATACCACTCGCTAGGCAGACCCAAAATGCATGCTTTAGTAGCGCGAAATCGTGCGCGTTTTGCACTTCTTTCCAGATCTCCAAGCCCCCCCAAAATCGCTACCAGCTCCCCATTGAGCTTCCGGAGTTGGGGAACCGAGCTGCAACCAATGAACGTCATAGATTTATGAATCAGAATGATTTGACGCGACAATTGTTAGCGTTAGGGGAGGACCATTTTGAGACAAATAGGTGGATATGTATCCAGTGCTACACTCGCGCTTGTGTTCTATATCGTCTGGGACACGGTTTTCATAAGGGTGCAGCCAGACAAGACGACTTGGGGGGTTAATCTCGAAGTGGCAATTGTGTTTTCAATTGTCGGAGGCTTTGGCCCCGCGTTAGCCTTGATGTCTTTGCCTTGGATATTGGCTGTATGGGGGTATCGCAAGTTGCGTTGCTATGGCCAAGTCTACTTTGCGGGAATTGGGGCGGTCCTTTTGCTTGTTATCGGTTGTGCTACGGCGTCGCTTTTCCCTAAGCCGTTCTTCATTGAAGATCAAACTTTCATTGAGGGAATTAAAATTGCTGTTGAGCGACAAGGTATCTGCTTCTTTCTGGCTGGAGCTTTCTGTGGGTTTTCCTACTGGTTTTTAAGTGAAAGACAAGTCACCACACTTTAGCGGGGCGCGATGAGTTGCGCGCTCTTCACACTATTCCGCGATTCTCGCTGCCCCCCCAAATAGTCACACCTTGAAGCGCTGGTGTCCCCACCCTCGCCCAAGCCCCAATATCCCGGCACAATTACGTTCATGAAGGCCATGCGCGAAAGCACGGGTGGGGACACCCGCGCTACTACCTACGCCGGCCTGCTCCGGGGCTACGGATTACTTCTCTTCATCAAGGAGTGCGTAGCATTGCGTAATAATTCCAGCGTCGGTCAGGCCATCGAAACCGAAGCCATTCCAGGGTTAGGATGCGATTCTCGCTCCATTTTGCCGGTTGCGGGCGGCCCTTTACTCTTTGCCTTTGTCATTTCGTAGCAGCGATCTTCGTGCTTGCCCACCGAGGCAATCAAGGACGCTCCGCATTTTCGCTATCTGCCGGCGGCCGCCCACAGCCAAACGGTTAATGCCCCCAGTTCTTCCGCAGTCATCAACTTGCAGTGAGCGGTATTGACCGCAGTGGTGGTCCTTCCAGTACAGACGAGGTGCGGGATTGACAGTATAAGAAGAGTGCATCGATAACTGTTTCGCCAGCACACAAATGGAAAAGGAGATTTAAATGAAAACGATCACGAGCTGCCTGGCAATACTTGCCCTGGCAGTATTCACGTCGGCAGCTTTCGCGCAAGATCCGGCCCCAACACCCGCGCCGGGCCCAGCCCCCATCGCCGCTCCCGACGGGCCAACCCTCACTTCCGTGCAAGTGAAGTTTGACACCACCACCGACAACAAGAATCCCGATAGCCTCTTGGATGTTTACATCAAGACCAACCACGGACACGAAATCGCCAAGTCCGAAGGCAATCGAGGCGTTTGGGACAATAATTCGACCCATACACTCAACTTAGAGGTCGAGGGAGTCAAAACAAGGGAGCAAGTTCGGGATGGCAGCGTCGCTCTGACTTTCCACCCACACGGAGCCGACAAGTGGAACTTCAACTATAAAGTCACGCTCAAGTTCTCCGATGACTCCACCATCATCAAAGAATTTAACGACTGTCAATTGACTCAGCACGACGCCAGCCGGACAGACGCGCTTTAGTCCGGAATTCGAAAGAGATCGGGACATGACGGGGGAATGCCGGGAATGGTGGGCTTTGGCCCTACTGAAATTGCGCGTCCCGTCCCCTGTTCGTCCCGCGTAACATTGGAACCGCCAGGCACTTGCGGATTTCAGCCCGGACGCGAGGGCTGATCTCACCAAGCATCAAGCCCATCAATAGACAATCAACTTCGATTCCCAATCGTTGAGCAGTTTGCGATGGTCGGTGATGACGCTGGCGTATCGCGAATCGGCGTAGAGATTCTGCGTCTCCCCGGGATCGGCCTGCATGTCAAAGAGCTGTTCCACGGGATCGCCCTGGTAGCGCACATACTTGTATTGCGGTGTACGAATCACGCGCCCCACCACCTGAACTTCCGCGGCCACAAAATCACGCCATTCGACATTCTTGCGTTCGAGCAGCGGGCGCAGGCTGTATCCACGCGCGTTCGGAGGCACAGGAATGCCGACATAGTCACACATCGTGCTGATGATATCGAGCCCGCTCACCAGATGCTGCTGATCACGGTAGCCGCTTTCCATTCGCCGTGGGCTGGAAATAACCAGCGGCACCTTCAGCGCTTCGTCGTATGGATACCACTTCTCCACATGCTGATGATGCGCGGCGCCGTCACCGTGATCCGAGGTGAAAATCACGATGGTGTTGTCCGCTTGGGGCGAGGATTCCAGTGCATCAAGTATTCTGCCCACTGTGGCGTCAAGCATCTCCACCTGCCGGTAATAGGTGTAGAGATAGAGCCGCCATTGCAACCCTGAAAATCTGGTGTAAATGGAGCGATCGAGAATCCCTGGCGCGCGAGGCCGCGACAGGTGATTGGGTGGAAGCGGCGGCAGCAGCCTTTCCAGTTCGGCAGTGGGCAGATCCTTTGGAATCAGATTCTGATCGTAAATAGCAAAGTAGCAGATATCGTGAGGCTGCATCAGGGACGAGACAAATAGAAACGGGTCCGGCCCGGTGCGCGATTGCAAATAGGCGGCAGTGGCGCGGGCCGTTGACGGGTCTACGATTGAGCCCTCGCCGCCACCCACGGGCAGCACTGTGAAGCCGGGAATTTCATTGGGCGCCCAGTTGTTGGGCAGATGCCACTTGCCGCAGTAAACCGTTTCATATCCCTGCTGCTGGAACCACTGCCCCATGTTGGGCATGGTGGGAATGATCTCGCCGTGATTCCACCTGACCGCCGAGGGCGGCAACCCGAATCCCTTGAGCTGCTCCAACCCGTTGACGGTAACGCTGGTCTCCGTGGACATGCGCCCGGTCATCAGGCAACTGCGCGCCGGGCAGCAAATTGGATTGGGACTGTGAGACTGCATAAAAGAAGTTCCGCGCCGCACCAGGCGGTCGAGGTTCGGCGTGCGCACGTGGGAATTCCCGTAGGCGGAGAGCGCATCAATGTGTAGCTCATCGCAGAGAATGAAAAGGAAATTGGGACGCACGGGCTTTCCCGCGGTCGCCCGTCGCGGGGCAAATGCCGATAATGCCGCGGCCGCGCCCGTGCGCAGAATATCACGCCGCGTGGGGCCGCAACTTCTGCCGGGGGCCATCGTCGGGCTTTTCAGGTCAGGCATATTCAACTTCTCCCGCCTTGCGCCTATTGCACGCGCGACGCGGCAGTATTCAACACGAAGACATTCAATCCAGTCGAGAGAAACAGCAATTCGCCGCGGTCGTCAACCCAATACACCTGGGGCGTAATACCATCACCAATTTGCAGAAAGCCATGAACGCACGCGTCAGGCGCTCCCGGCCAACGATTCTTGAGCTCGGCAGTCTGGCAAAACGCCAACACCTGATTCGGCTTGGGAGCGTCGTCATCGAAAAGAGTGAACCGGAGAGCGTCCCCACCCGAACTCTTCAATCGTTGCACGACATCGAACAATGCCCAGTTCGTTGTGTAGGCGGCGGGCACTGGAAGCTTCTCCTGTGCGCTCCCCTGCTGAATAATCAGGGCTCCATCCCCCGCGTACCCGCTTCCCTGCTGCTCCAGCGACATCTTCAGAGGATGCGCTGGAGGCGCAGCCGTGTAAGTAGAGTTCCATTTAAGCGGGGTGGAAAGCTTATCGCCTGCACAGATCACCTTCGCCACGAACGTATGCACACCCGCATAGCGAGAGGTCTTTTCGTAATTGATATTGAGAATCACGCCGCCCGAGGGCTGGGGGATTCGCTCAATCTGAAGCGCGCCACGAACGGGAGGCACGGGAATGTCGCCATTCACCACGGTATAAAGGTGGTAGGTGTGGCGCCAATGCCCGGAAGGGTCGAATGGACCGCTGGGCGGTTGGAAGTTCCGCAATATTTCCCGGAACAGATCCAAATTATTTATTGATACGGTCGAATCCATGACGCCCTTTAGCTGTCTGTCATAAAGCCCTTGAGCCTTAATTATGCCGGAATGGGCGAATGAGCGCCACCGATATCAAATCGCGGGATTCGCAATCCACGCTCCCTTGATGAAGTCGTCGCTGAGCGAATCCACCTGGAAGGCCTGCTGAAGCTCGGAGAGTTGAGCGTACTGGTGGGTGAGCAAAGGCTGAGTATCGATCAGCCCGTCGCGCACGTATTCCATCGAGCGGCGGTAGACCACCGGGGCCCCGTCCGCCTCAAACCCACCGGAGGCGCCGCAACTGGTGACGATGTTAGTCTCCATAAACTGAAATGGAACCAGACATCCAACGTCTCTTCCGGCGTGGCCGGAGCCGTAGAATAGGAATGTCGCCTGGTGGCGCAGCACGAGCGGGGGAAGATCGAAAATCGGGCCCGCGCCCGAAGCGTCAATCCAATAGTGGATCAGTTCGCCGTTGGTTCGCTTCCTGATTTCGGAGGCCAAATCGACGGCGCGAATGTCGATGGGTCTGGCGCTAAGTTTTTCCGCCAGCGCCAGCCTGCTGACCCGCATGTCAGCAATAAAGATCTGGCCATCGAATTTCTTGACGTTGCGAAGATATTGGATGAACAGCAGGCCACTGGGTCCCGCGCCGGTAATCAGGATATTGCGGATGCGATACTTGCCGTCAAAGTCGTAGCGATTCCAACTGCGCTCCATGCGGTCGCTCGAGTGGAGAACGCACGCCAGGGGCTCAATGATGGCGGCTTTGGAAAAAGGCACTCCCGCCGGTAACCTTAAAACGTTGGGCTCGGGAATGCTCAACAACTCGGCAAAAGCGCCGGGCACGCCCGTAATTCCCAATTCAACCAGATGGGCGCACTGGTGCGAGTCGCCCGTCTCACAATATTCGCACAGCGGTGCTCGCCGCTGGCTGTGGCAATTCAGCACCTGGTCAGCAATCACACGGTCGCCGAGCTTGAATTTGGTAACATCCTTCCCCACTGCTTCCACCACGCCGCAGAACTCGTGGCCAAGAATCTGAGGGGATTGCGTCAGGGGAATCTGATAACCGTTCTCGTCGCGATGGTAATTTGCGAAGCCATTGAAAATGTGCAGGTCGGTCCCGCAGATTCCCACGGCTCCGATTCGAATCAAAACATCGCGAGGCCCCACCTTGGGGTCAGCCGTCTCTCGAACGGCAAAACGTGCCACGTATTCCAGAACCAAAGCCTTCATCGCTGCTTCTCCTCTCGACTGATTTGCCGCAAGTGCGGCCGATCATTTCCTGTCCTTCGATTCCGGATGAATATATTTATTGAACTTCTCCGCGTAGTCTTCCCGCACGGGACTGACCACATCCAGCACCCCAGCAGGCCCGTCCACAGACGCGGCCCGATGCGGCGCGTTGGGGGGAACGATATAGAGCGACCCGGGGCCCACGATTCTGGCATCATCGCCAATCGTGAGCTCCACTTTGCCCTGCAACACAATGCCCCCCTGCTCATGCGGGTGACTGTGAAAGGGCACCACCGCATCGCGGTCAAATTCAAGATAGGAGAGCATCAGGTGCTCCCCAAATGGCGCGCGGATGCGAAGTCCGGGGAGAAGCTCAAACGGCTCGATATCGGAAACCTGATAGAACGGCATGACGCTAATTCCTCCTCTGCAATTCTCTGCTCCCGGTCTGGCTGGTAAGACAGATCAAGCCTTGGCCAATTTCAAAAACAGCGCCGTGTAGCGCGAGGGATTCTGCAAAGCCACCTCGATGCGTCCCGCTTGCTGACGAACTTGCAAATCCTCTTCCCTCGGCCATACCGTGCGGGCACCCGTAACTTTCAAGCGCTTTCCATCCACACTGATCTTCAACCGCGGGATTCCACGATACTCGCCATTCATGGCCGTTTCCACGGTGTTTAGAACCTGAACCAGCACGTGTTCACGTGTCTTGTCATAGAAGAACGTCCCATGCACATATTCCGTAAAGGGGTCGGGGCGAAGTTCCGCAACGGGTTCCTTCACCAACTGCCGCATGAAATCGGGAATCCACTGGCGGATCCAACGAAGCTTGGTCTGCATCGCCCTGAAGATGGGCACGCCAATATAGAGCGACTGCCCTTTGCCAAAACGGTTGTAGGCAACGGCTGTACCCGCCGTTTCCGTTCCGGGCGGTGGCGGGCCCCAGTTGAACCAATGGTTGTGAGGAACATCCTCAACCATGAAGGGCAAGCGGTAACGCATGACCTCTTCCGCCGTCGTGCGCTTGATTCTCACGAAAGACCCGGGAAGTCCCACCGTGCTGACGGAAAGCAGTTGGGCCAGCGGGCTGCCGGTGGATTCCATGTAAATGGATGTAAAGTTGCCCGGGTGCAGGACGCCCTCCGAGGTGTAGGCATATTTCCGCTCCTCGGATTCATAATCCACGCCAAAGACGTCGGCGAGGGGGAAATTGGTTCGCGCCTGGCGCTTCTCATCCCACAGTCCGCATTTATGGCTGGCAACGAGCGTGCCGCCACTCTTCACCCAGTTGCGGATGATCTCCGCATGAGCGTCGGAGAGCAGATCAACTTCCGGCAGCACCAATGCCTCGTACTTCGCCAGCTCATCCGTTGTCAGACGAAATTCTGCCAGGCTTTCAACCGGACGCCCGGCATAGGTCAGGGACTCAAGTGCGCCAACCGTGGAAAAACGGAAATCCACAGGACGATTCTGGGCATCGAGCGCCGCGCGTGTGGAGACGCTATAGAGCATCGCCGTGCTCAGAACCGGCTGGATGCCTTCGAGCATTGAATCCACATTGCGCACATCGCCCCAGGTCTCCTTCGCCACATTGAACCAGCGCTTGGAGAAGCCTTCGCCGTCCACGTCGCTCACCACGGGAGCATTGCCCACAAAGAACGTGCGGGCGTTCTGCAAGATCAACGCGTCTGCTTCCACTCTCGGGATTGAGCCTGGATACATGTCAAGATAACCGTATTGGCTGAATACCCCGGCCTGGTAAAACGGCCGGTCATAACCCCGCATCAGGATCGAGCCAATCGAAATGCCTGTGGTGGTAGTTATCGGCTCAGCATAAATGAAGCTGACCTTCTTCATGATATCGTCGGGAAATGACTCGGGACCGCCGTTCAAAGAGATCAAAGCGTTCGGACGATATTTCCTCGCCGTCGCGATGATTTCATCCAGGATGTCGGTCATTGAGCGCTTCTCGTGCCACCGGTAGCGGGCTTCATAACCTTCCGGCGTCTTGAATCCTTCACGATAAGGATCGCCCGGATGGTCCTTGTTCCACGCATCCACTGTGTATTTGCAGAAGCAGAACGGGTTGCGGCCGCTGGAGTGGTATCCGACAAATTGAATCCCAAAGATATCCAGGAAGAGTTCCTCGATGTCATAGCGCGAGAAGATCTCATTCATCATTCCCAGAACGTACTGGCGATAAGGCGAGTCCAAACAGGCAATGTACCAACGCGCGTCCCATCGCTGGAGTTCACCCTTTTCGTTGGTCCACCCATAATCGGGGTGACTTAAGACCATCTGATTGTTGAATTGCAAACTGTAATAGGTTGCAGCAGACATGCCCAGTTTATTCGCAATTGAGACCTCGGTGCCCAGGTTATCGACTTTGAGGTTGGGATGGCGGACGGCGACGTCGCTCATGTAGTGCGCATAGCCCCAATGGTCCTGCGAGTAGAACATCAGGGCTTCCGCGCCCGCATCCTTGGCGGCATGGAGGGCGGCCTCAAAGTTGATGTTGAAGTGCTCTTCCGGGGGCGTGTGGCTTTCCCACTCCATCATGCGATAGGTCTTCAGTGGCGGATTAATTCCTGCAGCTTCATGCCTGGCTCGAAGCTGGGCAAGATTGGGATAACCGGTCTCAGCTGCCAACGTGGTTGTTCGAGGCAGCAGCGCCGCACCCCCCGCGCCCGATCCGGCGATCTTCAGGAATGTCCTGCGGTCTGGCATGAGACTTGGAAATTTCTTGTGACTCATCGTTTTATCTCGCCCTCTTCATGGTGTTGTTGGAAATTCAATCCGTTTTCACTCCGTAACGCTCGCCGGTCTCCCGAATCTGGCGCCATGTCTCATCATCTACGAGAATCCCGTCCCGCTCGCGCCTGGCGCGTTCCCTGCGCTCGGGCTCCCCGGGAATGAGAATCTCACTAAAACCTTCCGCCAACTTACTGCTTTTGACATAGTCCACCAACCCGTCAACATCCTGATCAAAAGCCCCCTCGCCACGGAACACGACGGGGTCAAGCAGTGTTGCGGTAAAGCTATTCCCCACGCGCTTTCCAGTACGCCGGCTGCAGCCAGCGCCGGAAATCGCCCCCGCAAGGATGTCCGTGGCAAGGCTCAGCGCAAACCCCTTGTGACCGCCAAAAGGTAGCAGCGCGCCCTCCGGCGGGCCGACGAAAGCGGCGGGGTCGGTGCTGGGGCGTCCTTCGGAGTCGAGAATACAACCGGGCGGAACCGACTTGCCGCTGTTGTGCGCAATGGTGACCTTGCCACCAGCAATGGCGCAAGTGGAAAGATCAATAAGAATGGGCGGGCCCGAATGGCGGGGAATCGCGATGGCGATGGGATTGGCCGAGAGCCTCCGCTCGCGTCCTCCCCATGGCGCCACCAGTTTTCCAGCCCCATGAGTGTTCACGAACATGATTGCGACCAAGCCCGCGCGCGCGGCCATAAGAGGATAATCGCCAACCCGTCCAATGTGGCAGCATTGGCTCACGGAGATGGTTACCGCTCCGGATCGCAATGCCTTCTTGATGCCATATTCCATCGCCTGCTTGGCTACGACCTGCCCCCACCCCCAATTGCCGTTCATGACGGCAAAGGCGTCAGTCTCCTTGACGACCTCCATCTGGGCGCCAATGTTGATCAGGCCTTCTTCATGCCAGGCAATATATTCAGGAATGCGAACGACTCCGTGCGAATCGTGACCTTCGAGGTTGGCTTCTGCAAGTGCCTCCCCCACGGTTCGCGATTCTTCAGGTGTCGCACCTGCCGCTTGAAAGATATCTGCCGCAAGAGTTGCCAGCTTTTCTGCTGTAAAAATGGGCATGTCTTATTAATCCTCCAAACTAATGATAGTCCGTTATCAATTGTAGTGACCAGCGCAGGCCGAAGTGCGCGTACCCGGCGCACACCAATTACTGCCTCGATTTTAGTGCCTATTACTCACATCATTGATTCTGCAATTCAACCGAAACCTTTCGCACGTCGATATTGGGCCCGGCTATGATCAACGTCCCGGTAATTTTACTCGCATGCTGAGCCGGCATCAGCATTTCCAAATCGACCTTCTTTGACTCCCCGGGCAGCACGTCGAAATAGTTGTCACTATATTGCACCAAATAGGGAGAACTGTCTCCGGACCATTCTGCGCGCACGCGGACAAGCCTGGCATACACGGCCCCATTCTCGACCTTCAGGGTTGCGTGGGCTTTATCGCCCGACATTACTGCGCGAATCTCCGGCGGCACAGTCATCGAAGCTTTGGGCAGATCCCGCAAGCTCTCAAACAGGGGCTTGTCCCGTACCGCCAGCAGGTCATCAAACGAAACGGCCGGTTTTTCGCCGGTCGCCAGCGCAATCATTCGCATAAATACAGAGAAGTAGGATTTGGAAACCGGGTCGGTCGCGAATTCCTGATCGAGACAGTATGGAAAGGTGACGCTTGAATCCCAGAACGCTTTTTTCAAAGTGTAACTGGGGGTATAGCCAGTGAAAGCCACGGTGTGCCCGGCGCCATAATCGCCTGTCACCAGCAGCGGGCGCCCGGAAATCGTCATAAGTTCGCGGCTGCCGGGCCGCAAATCAACATCATTGAAACCGCCAATTCCATATTTGGCAAAGCCCAGGTCATTCCATCCCTCACCTGCAGCGTCGGTGACACCGATGGTCTTGAACGGCTCAAAGAGTGGCTGCATGGCATCTACAGCCAGCGGGCCTAGAATGACGTCATATCGGTTGCGCAAGGTTACCGGAAGCGCTTCCGCCAGCGGGCGCACATCGATCATGGCGGCGCGGCCATAACCACCATGAAAGCTTCCCTCGCCACCGGTATGAATAAAGCCGACGCCATCATAAATCGCCTGGCGCAGTCCGTCCGCCATCTCATCGTCCATCAACTTCCACAGGGAATCGAGTGTAGCCAGCCAGACGACATCATAGTTGGCTCGAATCTTCGCGGAATTCTTGAGTTCAGCAAGACGAGCAAGCGCATCATCGTTGATGATGTCCACCTCAACGCCCACCGCCTTGGCCATCTCCCCAACAGGCAGGGTGAATTTCTTCTCTCCGATCAGAAGTATTCTGACGGGCCGTGAGAACAAGCGAGGCGTCACCTTGATGAATGTGGTGTTTTCGGCAACCAGCGATTCCCCACCCTTTTCCAAGGCACGGGCGCGCAGCACATAGATGCCCGGCTGGTCCGGCGTGGTCCAATCCACCGCGCTCACCTGCTTGCTGGAATCAACCGCGGCGACGGCGTCAGAATCCTGACTCCAAATCTTGTTTCCCTGCACATCCAGAATTTCGCAGTGCAGGTTGAAACTCACGTCGCGTCGATAATCATTCACCGCCCAAACAGGGATTTGCAGGCGCGTGCCTGAAACCTGCGATTCCAACGCCTTCTCATAGGCAAAATTGACGGCGAAGCGCGCCTGCGCATTCTTCAGATAGTAGTAACCCATCTTGGGAACGCGGTCGTAATCCAAAAAGTTGAAGCGTATTCCCGGCGTGACTTCGCCATAGGCCCATATACGAGTGCCGTTGATGGAGTTGTACTTCTTCCGCCGGTAGCTCTCCGTGGAATACTTGAACATGAAGGCCTGATAGAGCTGTGAGTCGTCAACCAGCTCCTGCGCGGATTGAACGTGGCGATCAACAAATTGATTCAGCCGATGGAGCACGCTATAGAGGCCCTTATATTCAAAGCTGGTTTGATACGCCCAACTGGGAACATCGATGGGCAGGTTAAACCAGCGCGGCAGCGTGGTGGGCTGGTCAGACCAAAGCTGTTCCGGCGTCAGAATCTTGCTGAGGGTTTCAAGGGACGGCATGGCGATGCCGCCGTACTCCGAAACAAAACGCGCGTTGGCGTTGAACTGCTCCTGATAGCCGCCGCTGATTCCCATTCCGCCGTTCGCCATCCAAAAGTGCTGCTCACCCACATCGCACAGGCTGGGATGATAGATCGTTCCCGGATCAAGCGTCTCCACGAGCTTCTGCATCTGGTTGGAATATTCTTGGTAGCCGAACTTGCCCCAGTCCTCATCGCCATCGCCCCAACCGGATCCTTTCATCTTCGCCTCGGCAAATGCGGCCCAGACAATAATGGAGGGATGCTCGCGAAGTGCAAGGATGATCTGGCGGATTTCGCTGAGCGATTCCTTGACGAAGGCCTCACGCCGCGGATTGGAGTACGACAGCACCGCCATGGGGCCAAACTGCGAGAAGGGGAATTCCAGGATATCAAGAATGCCCATGCGGTCGCAGAGGTCGTAGAAGTCGGGCTTCTCAACCACCGTGAACGCCACCAGGTGGTTCAGATTGGCCGCCTTGTACATCTCCAGGTCCTTCACGTAGGTCTCATGGGTTGGCTTGCTGCCGTAGTAGTCTGACATCGGATACCACGCGCCCTTCAGGTAGAGGCGCTTGCCGTTCAGCCAGTAACAGAGGTCAGCGTTGCGGGTGATGGTTCGGACACCAAAGACCGAAGAATGCGCGTCCGCATGTAGACCAACAGGCAGAGCGATCGATGCGGTGAGTTTGTAGAGGTTCTGCGCGCCCAGATCCCATGTCCACCACAAGTGCGCGTCCTTCAAGCAAACTTCCCGCGTAAAGGTGTTCTCACCAGGATGAGCACTCAAGCTCTGCCGGGGCAGTTCAAGCGTGGCACCCGCAAAGTCATCGGGCGTGATTTTGAGATCCAGGTTTGCCGGAATATCCAGGTCCGAGTGGTTGTGGAGCGTCCCCGATATCTCCAGCGTTGCGCTGCCATCAGCGTTGATGCTCTTCGTGGACACAAACAGGTCGTCGATGGTCGCCGCTCCCGAAGCAACCAGTTTGACGTCACGGAACAGTCCCATGGGGAACGCCGCGTTACCAAAGGCTGGAATTCCGTCCCAATAGGGCCCGAGGACGAAAGGTGGATAACTAAGATGCATCACGTGGCGCGGCGCCGCCATGGTCCACTCACCCTTCAGGTACTCCAGAAATCCACGGTCCTCCGCAATCCATGGACAGGTGACCTTCACCACCAGCAGATTATCCACGCCGTATTTCAGCTTGCTGCTGACATCATAGGAGAACGACGTGTAGGCGCCTTCGTGATCGCCCAGCTTCTCGCCATTCAGCCAAACGGTGGAGAAGTAATCAACACCATCAAATTCAAGGCGCATCAACTTGCCCGCATCAGCCTTGGCGGCCACAAAGTGCTTGCGGTACCACCACTCCTTCTCGTTCACCAACGTCAATTGCTTGCTCTGGTAGTAGAGATCCATGGCCTTGAGGCCAATTTGCAGTTGCACCTCGCCGGGAACTTTGGCGGAAGGAAAGGCAGTGTCGTCGAATCCAGACTGATAGGCTTTCTGGGCCTCGCCTTTGTCCATGGGGAAAGAGCCGAGCTTCCAGTCCGGGCCGCTCAGCAATGTCTCCGTGGTCGCAGAAATGGGAAGCAGCTTGGCGGCATTTTGAGCGCGGGTAGTGCCGGGAGAGAAAGTGGAAATAAGAGCGGCCATCACGGAAAGCAGGATGGCAAGCCTCTGAAAACGTCGATTCATAAGTAATGAGTCCATTTGGCGGGATGCATCATTGTAAGCAGGATGACATTGCCCATCTGAGTTTTCGACTGTGGCTCCCGCGCCCGAAAGTATACACCCGCTCGTCGCCAATGAAGCTCATTGCCTTTGCCGTTTGGGGGAAAGAGATTACTGACGACTGCTTACTGATGACTGAGAATTTGCCTCTATTGAGTCTTCAATCCGAAAGCGATGAGGAAGATCGCGCCGACGATGAATGCCATCCCTTTGATAAAACCCTGGATCGTCTTGCGGCTCGCACCCTTCCATTCTCCAGCAAGCCATCCAAACAGATTGGCAAAAAGAACCGTGCCGCTGGAAAACAGTGCAAACGCTACCGACGCTCCCATTTTTCCCAATTTTTCCGACCCCATCCCATAACTCAGCAGCGCGCAATACCAGAGCAAACCCATGGCCGCCGCCATGGCGAGGTTCCAAAGAAAGGCATTGCCGCTCCAGAAATTCGCCGCGGTCTTGTTCTTGATGAGCTTGTAACCCGAAAAGATGACGCCGGCAACCGCGCCCGCATTGAAGGTTACCGCGTAAGCAACGTAAAAGGCCATGAAGGGCTGAGCCCCGGCGGCTTTGGCGGCTTCCACCAGCACCGTGCTCGATTTTCCCCCATAAACAAAAGCTGTGCCCAGAACGCCGCAAATCAAACAGATCGTAAGCCCGAGTCGAAACGATCCCGCCACAACCTGTGGTTCGCTGGTGGCGGCGGTTTCGCGTTCCTTGCTCGCGCCGGCTTTTCCATAGGTGTAGATCCCGGCGACGATCAAACCCGTTGCGGCAAGCAAGACCAAACTCGAAGAAGTCAGAAGCTGGCTCGGTGCGTAGACAATCAAGGGTCCGAGTATTCCGGCAATGATCGCCGTGGAGCTGATGGTAGCGCTGCCGACGGCGATTCCCACCATCCCGCAGCCGAGTCCGTACATAACCTGCCCAATTCCCCACACCAGGCCCGCAAGGATTCCGGGCACGAATGCAGAAAGAGGGACGGAGCGCAATACGGCGCCGAGATGGGGAATCGCCACCGACGCCGCAATCCACGGGAATAAGACGCAGGAGAGAACCGAGAAGCACAACCAGGTATTTTCCCACGCCCACTTCTTTGTGTAGCGCATGGGAAGCAGGAAGATGCCGTTCAACAGGCCTGCCAGCAAGCCCATCAACACGCCCAACGCAAATCCACCAACGCTAACCATGGTTCCTCCGCAAGTGTACTCAGGCACGTGGGGGCCGGGCTTGAAAGCAAACATCAAGCACCGGGACGGGTCAATTGGGAATAGGACTACGCCAGGTCTCCCCTGATCGGCGACCTAGCATATCGCGATTCCCAAAGTTGTCAATCGGGGATTTCAGAAAGCCGTGCAGGTGGCAAAGAATTTGTATCTATTCCTGCATATCATTTATGAGATATATCTTAATGTGTATGCCCTGACATTAACAGGTCAAACATTACCATTCCGGCGGCAAGTCGTCCCATTGGTCGGTGCGGAAGGGGGATGCGGGCAATCCCGCCCGGCTGTAGATACTGGGCCGCGGATTCATGCCCCAGGCATAGCGGACGGCCACGGGATGGGCAATGTCGACGCTGCTCACCACCACAGTATCGCCCTCGATCCGGGCATCAGCCCCCACGTATTTGCGATCCGCCCCGGCAACCTCAAAGCCTGAGACGCTGATGATTGAGAGGCTCTTTGCCACGAGGCCTCCTTGGGCATGCTTAAAGCGCAAACGAATGCTTCCGCCCTCAATGGTCATCGACTCGTAGGTGGGGCCGGAATAAATAACGTCGCGCCCATAGGCAATTCCCTGCGCCGCCAGCGCCAGCCGATAGCCAACATCCTGCTTGTTCCTGGGGTGAATGTTGGAGCCGTCGCCGATATCGATGGTCACAGCCATCGCTGTTTTCGGCACGGACAGCGCCATCGACTGCGCCTCACGCAACTCAGGCCAGCGCCATTTGAGCGTATGCACACCCCAATTGGCAAGCTGCACGTAGAGGAAGGGAAAATCGCCTTCGCCCCAGGCTTGCCGCCAATCGTGAATCATCGCCGGGAAGAGTTTGCGATATTGAAAGGGCCGGTCGGAATTGGATTCTCCCTGGTACCAGATGACACCGCGAATGGCGAAGGGAGTTAGCGGCATCACCATGGCATTGAAAAGGCCGGACGGACGCGCAGGATCACTTCGGGGATCCTTCGGCACGCTGGGCGGAGGAGGAACAATCAAGCCTTCCCCTTCAGCCTTGTCAGAATCACGCCGCCACTGCGTCAATTGCTCATCGAAATCCTGATAGACTTTGGGGTAGGTGGAGAGAAGTGTGGTTCGATCTTCAAGGATGGATTTGAACTCAGGATCGGACTCAAACGTGCCCCGGCTCGTCCATGCCTCCGCCCTCGAGCCGCCCCAGGATGAGTGGATTAAACCGATGGGAACGTTCAGGACCTTCTGCAGTTCGCGGCCAAAGAAATAAGCCGTGGCGGAGAAGTTGCCAATTGATTCCCCTCGCGCGGGCACCCAGGAACCCTCCACGTCCGTTTGCGGCTTGTCCGCCACGGCGTGTTGAACTGTGAACATCCGGAGCGTAGGATCATCGGCGCGGGAAACTTCATTTTCATAATTGAGCACACCCGCGCTCCAACCGTTTGGGCTCACTGGCATCTCCATATTCGATTGGCCGGAGCAGACCCAGACCTCCCCCACTAGCACGTCGTGCACCACCACCGTGTTATTGCCGACGACCGTCAGCGTGAAGGGCCCGCCGGGGTTGAGCGGACCCAACTTTATTCGCCATTGGCCCGAACCATCGGTGACGGCCGCTGAATGTTCTTCCTGCAAAGTCACGGTCACGTGCTCACCCGGGTCGGCGATCCCCCAGATGTTCACTTTTATCCCCTGCTGCAGAACCACGCCGTCAGAAAGCAATTGCGGGAGCTTGACGTCCGCACGCAAATTGAAAGGACAAAACGACATATAAAGAACGGCGAGTATCGCCGCCGCCATTCCCCTCAACCTTAGCCCATCCATGATTGCCCCCGACCAACATTTTGTTTACGCCCAAGAACTATCGTTATTACAATGCAATCGCGCGCGTCGGTCGCTCAAGTCAATCTACGGTTTCAGCACCTTCACCACGTAGTAGGTGACCGAATGCGGAACTTCCTTGTACCAGTGGGGGATTCCCGCCGGAATCACAATGACGTCACCCTTGCTCAGGTGATGAACCGTACCGCCCTCGATGCCTGTTCCCAGCCACTGGCCGGGCTTGGACAATTTTCCACCAATCATCTTGCCGCCGGTGATGAACGTAGCGTCTCCCTCGACAATGTAGAAGACATCAGTCTCCTTCTCGTGCATCTCAGAGTGGCCGGCCTCCGTCCGGTGAGCGCCCAAAACCAGCAGGTCCTTGGCCGTGACCAGCATCCCACCTTTTGCCAGTGAGGCGTCCACTTTTTCGTGCCCCACATAGGTGACGTCGGGCGATCCGGTGGCCCCCATCAACAACACTGATGTAGTAAGAAACCCGAGCATCGCCAAAGGCATCTTCATCTTCATCGAATGATCTCCCTTTTTGCCCTGCCCTATTTTGGGCCGGCGCGGCACTAGTATTAACGTTCAAACCATCCCGGTGTCAATTGATTTTAAAGGAATTGGGTTTCCTAAACGGCCAACGGAAGATTGTCCGGCGGCAGGCGGATTAGCGGCTTCACTTTGGAAATGCGTAAGCCAATTCTCAAGAAACAAAGGAGGCAGATTCATCGCCAACCCCTTGCATTTGAAGCAGTAATCGAGAAGACATGCTAACTCTATTATTTTCATCAACTAATGAAGAGTGCTTTTTCTTGCCCTTTGTAATCAACAAAGTATGAGCAGCAATCTTCATCTTTAACATCTTTTTGTGTCGGTGAATTTCGAGGCTGATTTTGTGCTTTTTTTGGGGGCCACGGGCGTGCCGGAATTGCGCCGGGCTTTCATTGCCATTCTAGGCTATACGTATTGGCCCTACAAGTCAAGAGACAAATTGTCTTTTCCCGAAATCCCGATTTCTTGACAGAAAACCAAATACCCCTGAGAATATTTATCCGGACAGTCTGCTACCCGTGGGAACCCACTCGAACAACAGCATTAAGGGCCAGATTGACCGAGATTCCATCATGCCGCGGTAGCTCAGGTGGTAGAGCGCAGCCCTGAAAAGGCTGGCGTCGNNTTCAACTCCGTCCCGCGGCACCACCAATTTCACTCATCCACACCCATAGCAACCCTGGAGACAGGATCAAGGATGCAAATTATTTTCGATCCACGCTCTTTTATTTGCAACAAAACCAAAAACCGGGCATCTATTTTACAATGATGGGACAATATGTCCATACTGCTTGGACACATTGGCAGGATTTGCCCCGTCAGTTCGGACAAATTTGCGGTTGAAATTCACCCAACTTTCTGAAAATGGGTATGACGACAATCCGGAAAATTCTGTTCCCGGTGGACCTTTCGCCAGCATGCGATGCAATGGCTCCATTCGTCCGGAGGGCGGCAGCGATGTTTGCTGCCGAGGTGACTCTCTTATATGTGTTGGAACCCTCCTATTCAGGGTTTGATGTGCTGGCGCGGCCGGTCCCGGATATTGAGGAGGACAGGAGGACCGTCGCTTCCGCCAAGCTCGAAACCTACCTTTCACATGATTTCCCCTCGCGCAAGGTATCCAGGCTGTTGGTGGCTGGAGAGGCGGCGGCCCAAATCGCCGAGGTTGCAAGACGCGACGGGTTTGACATGATCGTCATGCCCACCCATACCGGAGCGTTTCGGCGAATGCTGCTCGGGTCAACCACAGCCAAAGTTCTTAATGACGCAGATTGCATGGTCCTGACCACGCAGCACGCGGAGAGGATAAAACCGCGGCCGCTTCTGCACCGGGAATGGGTCTGCGCCATAGGTTTAAGCGCAGACTCAAGCCGGGTGCTGTCTATTGCCAGCAATTTGGCAAAGACCGCAGGCGCGAACCTCACGCTGATTCATGCAATTCCACAACTTCAGCCAGGATTGCCCCTTCAACTTGACCTCGAGGAGCGACTGCAATCGAAGGAACAAAAGGCAGCACGAGCCCAAGTGCACGAGTTGCAAAGGTTGGCGGGATCAAACGCTAGGGCTCATATTGCCGTCGGCCAGATTAAAGCCGCGCTGACCGAGACGGCGCGCTGGCTGGAGGCGGATGCGCTAGTGATCGGGCGGAGCTCGCAGCCGGGAACCCAAGGGCGTTTGCGCGATCTCACTTATGCGGTGGTGCGGGATGCGCCGTGCCCGGTGATTAGCATTTGAGAGAGTGGGGAGTTGGGGAGTTGGGCTTAGCGGTAGTTTACTGCGAAAGTGCTAAAAAGAGGAGGAAGCGGTTGAATTCTCATGGAGTTAGCATGAGAGGGATGTATTACCCACGTGGCGTACTACCGAATTGTTGCAAGCCCAGGGATTCGGCCAGGCCTATTTGGATGAGGTACTGGGTGGAAACCATGGTGGCGGAGCGATAAGGACCCGCGCCCTGGGCGGGGTACAAGAGTACAAACTGTTGGATTTGCTCTAACTCGTTCTGC
>PLSX01000059.1 GCA_003165315.1 Acidobacteriota bacterium | reverse complement strand
GCGGAACGGGGAGAATTTCGCGCCAAGCCCAGCGAAAATGCCGAATTTACTCTCCAGTATTTCGGTGTAAACGACAAGTACTCGGGAACCACCAGCGTGTACTCGGCCACCACCGGTCAGTACATCACGGAGTCCCTAGCCGCCCCGGGCGAGAGCATTCACGGCTTCGGCAAAGACGATGACATCGGTGATGGCTTCCGCGCCGTTGCGAACGTGGATTACGTTAACACCATGGCCTTCCGATTGACGTGGTCGTCCAATTATTCTGAAGCCGTCAGCTCCGCCGCGGTACAATCTGGTTTTATCACCAAGAATTGGGATACTTACAGCTTCAATGTCTCCGCCGAAAGGTACGAGAACTTTCTCTCCACCCAATTGGTCCCGGGCAACTCCGTGATCATCCGCCACCTTCCAAGTTTTCAATTTTCCAGTGATGACCACGAGATTGGAAATTCGCCCGTCTATTTCTCCTTTGAGACTTCCGCTGATGCGGTGGGCCGTACAGAATCGGGACTGACAATCCCCTTGCTGGAGGATCGCCTGGATTTCCATCCCCAGCTTCTGCTGCGGTCGAAGGAATTCTGGCATTTCCGTTTCACTCCCACGCTGGGATTCCGGGCCACGCGTTATGGCGACAGCCTTTTGCCTAACCATGCCCCGGTTGATCGCCTGCTCGGCGAGGTTGGCCTTGACCTGCGCCCGCCCTCCCTGGAAAAGGTATTCTCCCAGTCCTATCGCGGATATCGCATTAAGCACGTCATCGAGCCTGATATCCAGTACCACCTGGTGCGGTCCCACGACCCGGACGACATCCTTGATATTGTCCGCTTCGATGCCATGGACATCTTTACGGATACAAATGAAATCGAATATTCGCTAACCAATACCATTCTGGCTCGAAGAGACGTTCCCGATAACTCACCAGACACACCCCAGGCGCGGGATATTTTCTCCTGGCGCCTCTCGCAAAAGTATTACTTTGATCCCACTTTTGGCGGGGCGCTGATCCCCGGCCAAAACAATGTTTTTGCATCAACAATTGACGTTACGGGGTTCTCCTTTGAGCACGGCCAGCATTTCTCCCCCGTTGATTCAGTATTCAAGTTTGCCCCTTTCTCCAACTACGATACGGAACTGCGGACGGATGTGAACCCGGAAGGCGCCGGGGGAATTGTGGATGCAGGCATCACCTCCCACATTAAACGCGGCTTGCTGGGGCTCTCTTTCAGCGATTTCTTCATCAACAAGTCGTCATACTTCAGTTCCATGCTGGGCTCCTCCTCCACTATCTTGCCGTCCACCGTGCCGGTTCCATTGACCGCCTTTCATTTGTTGGGAGCGGTGGCGACTTTTGGCGATCCGAACCACCGGGGGCTGAGCGGGGCATTCGGGATGGATTACAACTTTCAGCAGAAGATATTCCAGCACGCGGTGAATCAAGTCAGCTATAATTTCGGTTGTTTCGCCCTGGATGTTGAGTACCAGTATTACAATCTGGGGCCGCTACGGCGTGAGAGCCAGTTCCGTGTGGCGCTGTCGCTGGCGAATGTCGGCACCTTCGGAAACTTGAAGCCGCGCGAACTAACACAGTATTGATACCATGCCCTTTCCCATCCATCGTCCACGTCGATTACGCCGTACCGAGGCCCTTCGCGGGTTCGTGCGCGAGACTCGCTTGAGCGCGCGCTCCCTTATTTACCCGCTCTTTGTGTGCCCTGGCTCGCAGGTCAAAAGTGAAATCAAATCGATGCCGGGCAACTACCGCTGGTCCGTCGATCTACTGGTGGAGGAGTGCCGCGCTGCCTACGACCTTGGCATCCCCGCTGTAATTCTCTTTGGGATTCCGGAAAGCAAAGATGAAACAGGCACCGGTGCTTACGATCCTGAGGGCATCGTGCAGCGGGCCGTACGGGCGGTGAAAAAGGCCCTGCCGGACCTGATTGTCATCTGCGATGTATGCCTGGACGAGTACACGAGCCACGGCCACTGTGGGCTGATCAAGAACGGCGAAATTGATAATGACTCCACCCTGCGGCTGTTGGCCCAAACCGCCTTGACCCAGGTGGAAGCGGGCGCGGACATCGTTGCCCCGTCCGACATGATGGATGGCCGCGTCGGCGAGATTCGCGACGAGCTGGATGCGCACGGCCACACCCAAATTCCCATTCTGGCGTATTCCGCCAAGTATGCTTCGGCATTCTACGGTCCTTTCCGCGAGGCGGCCGATTCTGCTCCCAAGTTTGGAGACCGCAAGTCCTACCAAATGGATCCGGCCAATCAACGTGAAGCCATGCGCGAGATTGCCCTCGACGTGGAAGAAGGCGCGGACATTATCATGGTAAAACCCGCGCTTCCCTACCTCGATATTATTACGCTGGCACGGCAGGAGTTCGATGTCCCCATCGCCGCCTATCAGGTGAGCGGAGAGTTTTCTTTGATTGAAGCCGCAGCGCGCCTGGGCTGGATTGATCGCGAACGCATGATCATGGAATCCTTGACTTCCATCCGTCGCGCCGGGGCTGACATTATCCTCACCTACTACGCCAAGGAAGTGGCCCGGCTGCTGGGGTGAAACAATTTTCCAGTTTGGATTGTAGGTTTCAGATTTTAGATTTTCGATTCCGGAATCCTGAATTCGGAATAGGTCTTTGAATTCCCTGGCAGCTTCCATGCCTTTCCGCCCTCTCAATCTGGTCCCCTCCAATTCCCCCAACTTCGCGCCTAGCGATCATGTTGGCCGCAATGCGTAAAACCTCAATCTGTGTTGACCTCAGGCGCGCACGTGCGCTCCATGTCTTCATGGCATTTGCCTTCTGCCTCGCTCCGCCATTGCGCTCTGAGCGGGCGCCTGAGAGATTAAGCATCCCCCCGGCGAGCCTTGCCGCCGCGGATTCTGCCGCCGCCATTCCCCGACGTGCGCGCCGAAAATCCACGCTCGATAAGCAAATTGAAAAGCTCCTTGCCTCCAGCGATGCTCACCGTGGTTCGTGGGGCATCGAGGTGCTTGAACTGGAGAGCGGCAAGCTGCTTTATGAGCGCAATGCCGACCACCTTTTCATTCCCGCTTCCAACATGAAGATGTTCACCACTGCGACCGCGCTGGAGAAGTTGGGGCCTGACTACTTCTTTCACACGACGGTGGAGAGCGATGCCCCGCCGGATGCGCAGGGACGCGTGAATGACCTCTACATCGTGGGACGGGGTGACCCAAACCTCGGCCCACGCACCTTCCCCTACACCTACCACGGCCCGGCGCAACCTGCGGACAAGTTCATTCAGGAAATGGCCGACCAGGTGAAAGCTCGCGGCGTTCGAGAGGTTACGGGAACGCTGATTGCCGACGACAGCTATTTTGTGTGGGAGCCCTTCGCGCCCAATTGGGCTGCTGACGATCTGGAGTGGGGTTATGGAGCCCCCGTTACCGCGCTGGCTTTCAATGACAACCTGCTGACGATGGACGTCAAGCCAGGCGAAAAGGTTGGCGACGTGGCAATGGTTCGCCTGACCCCTGTAGGGGATTATTACCTCGTGAAGAACCACATTTCGACCGGCGCCAAGGGCACGGAAAAGAATTACCACCTGGAGCGCCAGCCGGGATCAATGGAGCTTGACCTCTGGGGCCAAATTCCCGTGGATGGGGGCGATGACGTTGACACTATTGCCATCGCGAATCCTCCCCAGTTGGTGGCGGAACAATTCCGCGCCGCCCTCACGGCGCGAGGGATTAAGGTGCCAGGACCGGTCGAAGTTCGCCACTTCAGCCGATTGGAAGCTGCATCCGGGTCCAACCCCGCTCCTCCTTCGCGCATCGTGTTGGCGGAACACACTTCACCGCCTCTCAGCGAGGCGATCAAGGTGGTCAACAAGGAGAGCGAAAACCTGCACGCGGAGATGCTGCTGCGAACGCTGGGACGAGTTCAGAACAATCAAGGCAGCCTGGCCAGAGGATTGGAAGCGCTGAACGCCTTTCTCGGGCAAGAGGTGGGTATCCTGCCCGGCGAAACATATTTCTCCGATGGATCGGGGCTTTCGCGTGAGGATTTGGTGGCGCCACAAGCGGCGGTGAAGCTGCTGATTTACATGGCGCACTCGCCCTACTTCACGGCATGGTTCAATTCGCTGCCTGTATCGGGAATCGACGGCACGCTGGCGCACCGCTTCCTGAGCGACGATGTGAAAGGGAAGATCCACGCCAAAACCGGCTCGGTGGAGCACGTCAACACCCTCTCCGGTTACATGGATTTGCCTTCGGGAAAACGCCTGGTCTTCTCCATCATGGCAAACAATCATCCCTTTCCGAACAAGGCCGGCCAGGAGACGCTCGATGCGATTACCGTGGAGATTTATAAGTGGTTTGCGGGACATGAAAGATAATGCGGGTTCGCAGGAATTGAGGAGTTCGGGCATCTTAAGAATAAATACCGCTGGGTTTGAACTCCCATGAGATTTTCATTTGTCTTCATCGCGCTGTTTGCGCTAACCCTGCTGGAGCCGCCATTCGCGCTGGGCCAGCGCCGCACCGTGGCCATTACCGTGGATGACCTGCCCTACGCCGACCCCATCGTCGATCTTCCTGAATACACTCCGGAGGCTGTCAATAGCCGCTTGCTGGCAGCATTCACGAATCAGAACATCCCCGTCACGGGCTTTGTGATTGAAAAAGTCGTGGAGAAGATTGGCCACGCAGCAGGGGCTCGCATCCTGAAACAATGGACCACCCAGACTTTCGACCTCGGCAATCACACCTACTCGCACCCTGACGTTGACCGGCTCTCGATTGAACAAATTGAAGGAGAGATCGTGCGCGGGGAGACCACGTTCGCACCGCTGATGAATGCGGTGGGAAAACAACCGGAGTTCTTTCGGTTCCCTTTCAACCACACCGGCGATACGAAAGCAAAACACGACGCCATGGCATCCTTCCTCTCCCAGCGTGGGTATCATCTGGCAACTTGCACCATCGACACCTCGGATTACCTGTTCAACAACGCCTACACGAAAATGCTGGCGAAGAAAGATTCTGTATCAGCCGGGCGGCTTCGGCGCGATTATCTTACCTACACAAGCGTTGAAATTGATTACTATGCTGGACTGAACCGGCAGGTGCTTGGGTATGAATCACCGCAGGTCATGCTTCTGCATGACAGTCCGCTGAACGCTGACACCATTGAGGATATCCTTAGGATATTTGAGGAGAAGGGATACGCTTTTGTGTCCCTGAAGAAGGCGCAATCCGATCCTGCCTACCAAATTCCGGATACCGACATTACCTCATATGGCCCGATGTGGGGTTATCGTTGGGCACAGGAACGAAATGTTAAAGTCAATGGCCGCCTGGAAACTGACCCACCCAACTGGGTCCTGGCTTATGGTCAACAAGACTCACCTCAACAATAATCCAGTCTGGCCCGTTCGCGCCTTAACACAAAGTGACCCATTACCTCATCCTGGTGCAATGACCACAGCCCAATTTGTTATGGAACGGAAAACTCCTAAGGGAACTCAGGTCTATGAAAACCATCACCGTATTTGGCAGCTCTCTGCCCCCAGCAGGCAGTCCGGCTTATCTTGAGGCGCAACGTCTAGGCCGATTGCTGGCGGAAGCGGGCTATGCGGTTTGCAATGGTGGTTACGCCGGCTTGATGGACGCATCCGCGCGCGGCGCGCGTGAAGCGGGCGGGCATACCATCGGCGTCACCTGTGTCATCTGGCCGCGCCCGGCGAATCCTTACATCGTGGAGGAGTTCCGCGCGCAAAATTTCATGGAGCGTTTGATGACACTCATCGAACGCGGCGATGCCTACATCGTCCTTCCCGGCGGTACGGGAACCCTGGCCGAATTGGCCCTGGTCTGGGAGATGATGAATAAGGGGAGCCTGGCAAAGACCGTGGGAGGACGCAAACCAATTCTGGTGATGGCCCCCTACTGGCAGCCGGTTATCGATTGTCTGCGGCAGGAAGCCCAACTTAAGAATGGAGGCCCCAACGCCGCCGCCCCCGCCATGGACTTTATTACTCTCGTCTCGACGCCGGAGCAGGCGGTGGATGAATTGCGGAAGTGTTTTTAAATGGCAGGCCAGACTGGCATCTGCTTAAGGACATGGTGCAAAGGGACTATGGATCGAGGATGCCATCGTCATTCGGTGCCCACACGGCCAGTCCAATAGTGCGGATGACGGCGATGGTGTGCAATAGCCAGGATCAGCAAGCCATTATTCTCAATTGAGTAAAGAATTGAAAAAGGAAATTTGCGCAGAGGATGTTTTCTGATTCCGGGTGCTACCGTGGGGGCCAATTCAGGAAACCTCGCGATTTCGTCCCCGGCTTTCCGAACCTCACTGTAGAATCGTCGCCCCAAGCCGGGAACGCGCTCTTCGAGATAGGCGATTTCCGCCAGCAGTTCGTCCTCCGCGGCCACGTGGTACCTTACGACGGTCACCGGAAGAGTCTTTCGGCCTTCATATTGACCTCGGAGGATTCCACGGCCGCCGCGCGGCCTGCAAGGTAATCTTCCCGTCGACGCGAGGCCTCCTGCGCCCAGAGACGAGCCGCATCGTCCGCGTCCACATCATCGAGGCTTGCAAGAAGTTTTTCTGCCACCGCCGCGCGATCATCCGCACTCAGGCTCAGCACGCTTTTCAGAACCTCGGTTAAGTCCGGCATGTTACCCTCCTCCACTATTGTACCTTAATCCCCAAAGCGGATGGGATCATGATCGCCTGGACTTTACCCTAACCAATCCTCACCTTACGGGGAAATTGGGCGTTGTCTTGAAGGAAAGTTTTCTTTCTCGTGAGGTCGGCTGCCACGGGCTGCACATTGCCCTCCGCATCGGTGGCGCGTGAAACCAGTGTGTGCTCGCCGGGTGTGGCGCCTTCCCACTTGCAGGTAAAAAGCTTCCACGAATATTTGCTGTTCGTGGAGGCGAATGTGGCTCGTTGCCAGGGCCCGTTATCGATCTGGATTTCCACGGACTTCATGGGCGTCCCGTCATTCAGCGCATAGCCATAAATCTCATGGGCGCCTCCGGTCTTCCGCACCCGCGCAATCACTGACTTCAGGTGCATCCGCGTCACCTCCGTCTCAACCCATTTTGTCTCCGGATCGTTGTCAGCGCCGCTGCCGCCTTCACCCACCACCGATCGGTACCAGCGAGCCTGAAAGTTCCCCAGGTAGCGGTCTTCCTGAAGGTGGATTTCCGCAAGCCACTTCACGTTGGCCATTCCGTACCAGCCCGGCATGATCAGGCGCACCGGGAATCCCTGCTCGCGGCACAGTGGTTCCCCATTCAGCAAATAGGCCACCAGCGGCTCCGGCTTCATGGCATTCTCCAGAGTGATGCTTCGGCCGTATTGCTGATCCAGATTGAATGTCTGCTTGCGGAACACCAGCTCCTGGGGGCCGTGGTCCGTGCCGAAAAAGACAACTTCACGGGCCTTGGAACCCACTCCAACGTGCTTCAGCAGGTTGCGCAGCGGCACTCCGGTAAAGCGCCCGCAGGATGCCAGACCCTGCATGGAATGCGCGCTGTTGCCGGAACATTCGTAACCCACGGCCAATTCGACGGAGCGCATCGCCCGCAATTCATCCAGAGATATTTCCATCGGCTTGTTCACCAGCCCGGAAAGCTTGAGGCGATAAGTGGAGCCATTAATTTCCGGCCGGTTGAAGTGCTGCACGGCGAAGTACTGATCCGTGGGAGTAAACGGCCCCTCGATCTTCCGAATATCGAGGATGCGTGAGGTTTGATTGGGAATACTGGGGTCGAAGTTGGCGGGAATGTCGGTAAAGGGGACGTCGGTGCCGCCCTCCGCCAGCGCTTGAATATCCCAACTTGGCAGAAACGCCAGCAGGCTCGTTGCCGCCAAGCCTCTTTTCAATGTCTCGCGACGGGTGATCCGTTCGGACATGGTACGCCTCCGTTTAAGGTGATGGTAAGCCCGGGGGTATTTTAACCGCTCGGAGACCGAATCGCCAGCAGGAGTAAGCACGTCGAGTTCGTTGGTACGGTGGGATCGATGGGCAGGATTTATACCGCTAAGATGGAGGGGCTTCTTGACTTTTTTCATCCCACGCGCCATGGAGCCTGCCTGCGCAAGCTCCAAGGTGCGCGAGACTTGGAATGATCAAGGAAGCTATCGGCAGTGCTGAAGCCTCGTACTTCCCAGACCCGACGAAAGGTTACGCGGCCAAACTTACTTGCTGGCTGCGGGGGCGATGCTATCCACATGAATGGAGTTATCGTCCATGAGATGGCCGGAAACCTGTACTTGCATACCCACGTCAGAGTCCTGCACGGCATCCTGATTGTGGATGTTGAAAGCCTGCTTGGACTCGGAATTCACAAAGACAAACTTCGCGCCTTTATCATGGACACACTTGAGCGCGCAATCCTTGTGGTCTGCACTCATCCCTTTGGCTGCGCATCCACTGTCACTAATCCAGCCTGTCCATGTCGAACCCTGGGGCCGGGCGGCCGCGGCGAGACTGAAGACGCATACAAATAGTGTGGCGACTCCCAGAATGGAAAGCGCTTTCTTCATAATTGTTTCCTCCCAACACAGATTTGGGCGAATGCCTGAATTGTCTTTGTGCCCTGATGATCCGAACGCGGCAGGAATGTTACCAATCCGCTTCCGCTCTTCGGTCTTCACTGGGATTACGCAGCGCGGGCGCTTTTGGATTTCCCCAAACGGAGACTTTTTAGAGGTTGTTCCCAAGCTCCGCCGGAAGAGGGCCATGGAATGAGGCACGATGGCTGTTATTATCAGCCATTTCAACGCAAGCACATTGGCACTAAGGTGGAAATCAGCAATGCGATTCAGACGAGTATCGCTAAGTGACCGCGCCAACGAGCACTTTGGCGCCAGTGGGTTGAGGTACTCCACCGGCTGGTTCAAGGGTAACGGCAAATGCCTTGGCAGTAACATCGAGAGGAAGCTTCGGCAACAGAATCTGGCCATTGCCGAGAGCATCAACTTGGAACACCCCGGCGCTGATGGGATTGCCCTGCGCGGGAACCAGCCATAACTGATAGGTTCGGTCAGAAGGCAACGCCGGCAAATTGGACGCGTAGAAGAGCAACCCTTTGCGAGGATGATAGAAGGCCCGGCCCTCTGGCATTGGACGGGCTGTGCCGGATACGAGTGTAACTTTCACCGTATCGGATGCGGTTATCAAATCCAGTACTGATTGTTCGCGCTCCGCTTCCTGCTGTAACCGGCTGGCGTCAGCTTGAAGCTCGGTTTGTTTCTCCAGCAGGACACGATTTTCGGTCTTCAGTTCAACGGCCACGATGAATAGAGCCAGCGCCGCCAAGGCCAGCGCTGGAGTGAGCCAGCGGAGGAATGCGGGCACGGCCACCTTTGGCGTTTTCTGTGCCTCACCGTGCACCCGCCGCAACAATCGTTCCTTGGCGCCGCTGGGCACACTCTCAGGTGGGGCGGCGAGCGCAAGCAGGGCCATACGCCCGTTCGCCTCTTCCAGCTTGGCAGTGCAATCGGCACACGCCCGCAGGTGAGACTCGAAAGCCTGCTTTTCTTCGGCCTCCAGCGCGCCCAAAGCGTAGAGGTCAAAGTCCTCGTCGAATTGTGGATGTCCGTTCACGGACGGATCCCTTTCTTAAGCGATTCAATCGCCGAGCGCAATCGGGTCTTGATGGTCCCCAGAGGCTCCCCCGTTCGCTGCGCAATTTCAGTGTGCGTCAGACCCTCAAAGTAAGCCAACTCCAGGGCAGTGCGCTGCACAGCGGGCAACTCTCCAATTGATTTATTGACCTGCGCCATCAATTGATTCTGCGCCGCTGCGGTTTCCAGGTTGGGGGAGAATCCGGCAGTCTCAGCAGGTATTTCTACGTCAATCCCACGGCGCCGGCGCAGCCGATCGATGGATCGATTTCGTGCCGACACCAGAAGCCAGCCTGCCAGCGTGCCCCGGGCGGAATCAAAATTCGAGGCGGTGCGCCAAAGTTGATAAAAAATGTCCTGCACAACTTCCTCAGCCGCGCCCGACTCACCCAACACGCGCATGGCGACGGAATACACCAATCGGGCATAGCGATCATACAAGGTCGCCAGGGCCGTTTCATCGCGCTGCAAAATACGGCGAATCAAAACGACGTCAGTCACCTCGGATTGCGACCCTCTGGATGTCGTCTCGGCCACTGTGCGGCTCTCAATTAAGTGTACGCAAAGACCACATGAATGGATTTAAGCCCGGTGTTCCACCTGCTATTGACCTTCCGATATTACCCTTTCGAGCCATTCAACTCAACTCCGGAACGGTGGCCTATGCCTTCGTCGGTTTATCGATATTCTTTCACTGGGCGAGCCGCCACCAAACACAAATTGGTCCGGCCGCATAATGCCTTTCCGCAAAGCGCGCGAAAGCTTGTTCCAAACACGGGGTGTTTTTGCAGTCTCCGGCGCAAAGCATCTGCGAATGCCGGTTCATCTCGTCATCATGAGTCGCGCGGCCACTAAGATACTATCGGGATATATGCAAGGACCGCCTGGAATTGAGGGGGGGGCGTCGGCATCCAAAAGGAGTCCGAACCAGGCGCGATAAGCGGCGAAGACTTGGAGGCCCACTCGGGGTGTCGTCTGATGGGTTGTGTCAGTGTTGCCTGCTCTCGGCGATGGCGTGGCGGCAATCCTGCGAAAGTTCAGCCCGATGTTCCTGCATGCAGGCGTGGCGCTTTTCATCATCACCAAGCACTTTTGCGCATAATCTTTTGGCGTCCGCTACACACGCGTGCCGCACTGACTCAGGGGTTTCAGGCGGCGGTCCCAACGCCTCGGTGATTTGGGGAAGGAGCTGGGTGGCAATCAGCTTGTGGCCTTCCGGAGTCAAGTGAATGTGGTCCTGCTGGTGATACTGGGGGGGAACCTCGGCCGCGCTCATGGGGAAGACCTTGATGCCGCGTTCCTTCAGCCGCGCCGTGATCGCTGCCATGTCCGCATCGCCCTGTTCACGGCTGATCCCTTTCAGCGAGTCGTTATAAATTCCGCCACTGATATCCAAAATGACAACGGTCGTTCCCTCAGGTATGTCGGCATCCATGCGGTTGCGCATGTCCGTGCTGGTATTGCCAAAGATACCCTTATTCAAAACCCTTATATTGTACCCTTTCTCCCGCAGCATGGATTGAAGCTGCGCGGCAAAGGCCTCGGAAGCCGCGACGTTCCATCCCGAGACATTACTGGCGCCGAAGGCAACGATCTGTGCATGGGCAGGAATGCAAAATGCCATCCAGAATATGACGACTCCCCAATAAATCCGGGCCCGGCATTCACTGAAATAAGGCATGGTTCCCTTTGCGATGAAGCCTACTGCTGATGCTCCACCCACCACTGGAGAACTTTTCCGCTCTTCGGGTCGAGCGCCAGGAGCTCGTGGTCGGACCATTCGACGAGCTTTGAGCAGACTTCTTCCGTGCTTTCCGGCTGATTGTATTTGACGCGGGCACGGACGCAGTAGAGCCCGTTGTGAAATGCGGAGGTCACGACGCTGTCGCCAATGCCGTAACCTTTGACCTCGGTTTTATCGGCGGAAGCCACCTTGTGCAGGTCGCCGGTTGGATATACGGCGAACAGCCTGCCGGTCACGTCCGGTAAAGTGGCGGGCTTCGTGAAGCGTCCGGCGAGCTGTGCTTCCATCACAACGGAACTGAACCGGGTGGTAAACAAGGGCACCTTTTGCCCCGGGCAGCGGCGAGTTTTGGGCGCCTCGAGAAAGTCGGCGATGCAGCCTCCGTAAACATAATCGAACGCCGGGAACCATGCCGAGCCGTGGCCGGAAAATCCCGGTGGATGATCGATGATGAGGTTGGGCACCCCGTGCTTTGTCAGCGTCGCCGCTGCGCCAACGCCCCGGTCGGCGGGCTCGTACTCGTCGCCGAGAAAAAAGACGCCCACCGTGGGATAGCGCACGCGTGCAATCAATTGGTCAAAGAAAATCTTGTTGTTGGCATAACTCGGGTCATCGCGCGCGGCGCCGGTGGAGCGCCACCCTCCGCAGGCCGGCACAACCAGCACCACGCCGTCAAGCGGTAAGCCGGGCATGGTGGCGAGGTCGAGGCTCGACCAGCCCCCCCACGATTGGCCGCCCACGTAAATCCGTTGATAACCCTGTGCCTTAAGTTCTTTCAGGCGGCGGGCAAGATAGACGGCAGCGCCGAAATTTGAACCGCCCGTGCGCCGCACTTCCGTGACCCCGCTGCGCGGATAATTGCCGTCGATAACATCCCATCCGCGCGAATTCTGGATTTCGCTAACGAAGTATTCGGGAAGGGGCGAGTGGTTGCGAGCGTGGCCATCGAATCCATGCATGTAGTAAAAAAGTGTCTTGGGGCCTTTGGCCGCACCCGCTGGGGCTCGCAGCAAAACTTCTTCGATGGGGAATTCCGCTACCGGATCGGAAATGGCGTCAGTGGAGAGACCGTTCAGGTTGGCGGCGCCGAAGTACTCGAGGACGCCGGATTTCGAGTCCGCATCGTCGCGCACCAACGCGATTTGCCCGCCCGCTTCGTGAGCCGTGAGGTACAGATCAACATTGGTATAGATGCACAGCTTGCCGCGGGAAACTCCCCAGACGCCGTCACGGGTCACTTCCAACGTGCTGCCTTCCGAGGTGTCTTTGGAGCGCTGGCGAAAGGTTCCATCACCGCGAAATTCCAGCGTAGCTTGCCACGGTCCCTGACGGGCTTGCCAGGTCTTGGCGGTAAAGGTCTTGGCAAGCGCCGCCTCGTCGAGCACGGGGGCGTCGGCTAGCCTGCCCGCATCGAAATTTGCGGCGGACGCGGGCTTGTGCATCCGGCTGAGGCGCGCGACAGCGTTCAAGCGGGCCTTGGAAGCCATCTCGAAATTGGGCAGCAGGCGTAGCGCCTCATCATAATCCCTCAGGGCCTGTTCGGTTTTTCCGGCGCGCGCTTTGATGACGCCACGCACAAAGAAGGCGGCGGCAGAGCGGGGATTAAGGGCGATGGCTCGATCGGCGGCAGCCAGCGCTTCCCCAGTTTTCTGTTGCGCGTCCAGCACCAGGGCCTTATCTCGCCATGGCTCACTGCAAGTGGGGCAGAGCTTCGATGCCTGTTCGAAGTCCGCCATGGGGGCGTCCAAGTCGCCGGTCTTGAACACGGCGTAGCCGTGCTCGGTCAGCGAATCGGCGCGAAACGTGCCCTCGGAATCGGCCGTGAACGCGTCGATATCCGCGTCTTCACTCTGGCTCTCCGCCGCCTTACCAAATGACTCCACCGCGTGCGCCCAGTCTTCCCGAGCCTTGTAAACTTCTCCCAAGCCGTAGTACGCATGGGCGAGCGGGGGATCAAATTTTAACGCCGCAGTGAAGTCTTGGAAGGCCTGATCGTTCTGATTGAGCGCGAGCTGCGCCTTGCCTCGATATAGATAGGCGTAGGGCAGACTATCAGGCAACTCATGTCCCGATTCAATCAGGGCTGAGCATTCCTTTACAGCCCTCGCCGCGCCGCCACCGCCCATGCAAAGCGCCCAATGCTGGTAACCCTCGAATTGGCCCCGGTTCGCGGTGTCGCCATCAGGGTGTGGCCGGAATGCCGGTTTCAGCAGGTTGGGGATCGCGGCCGCACTGCAGTCGAAAGAATCCAAAAATTTGCCAACGGCAGGAGCGGTCGAGGCACCGGGCTTGGCGCTGCTAAAAATGACCCAATAGAGACGGCCGGCAATCCAGAATAAGCGCTCACGGACGACCACGGAATGGGGGCCTTCAATGACGATTTCGCGCCCCGCAACGCCGCTTTGGCGAACAGGCTTCTGGCTCACCAGTCGACCCTTTGCGGCGGCCACGGCGGCGCTGATGTTGGCCTCGTAATCTTCCTTGCGTGGCGTCGCGTAGACGAACATGGCGATAGTCCAGGATCCGTCATGGTTCAACGCCGACCATCGGTATCCGCTGTAAGGGGTTCCCTTCGCGGTCTGTCCGTGGTACGTGGCAAAGCGTATGGGGGCCGCCGGAAAATCGGCGACGAAGGGGCCCAGCGGGACCTGGACAAGGTTAGCGACGGCGGCATTCGCGCCCAGCAGGCAGGCCGCAAGGAGGCCGGTCAGGATGGAATGCTTCTTCATGAAGTTACCCGATAGTGACCTGGTTTAAGCGTTACCGTTGCGGATTCAATCGTCGCCCCCGCTATCGGCCGCGCCGCCGCCGTCTGCCGTTGAATAGGCCACCGAGGTATTGAGATCGGTGAGGGAATTCGTGGTTGCCACGGTGTCGTTTTGCGGATCCGTCATGCCCACCCCATTCCCACTTACAATTTCGACCATGTTTTGAAAATTGCGGAGAAAGAACTGGGCAGTTTCCATGGTCATGGGGGCGCCATTGTAGATCCAATTGGGGGGTATCTGTCCCGACGCGATGACTTGATTCAGTGTGGCAATCGCACCTTGGAGGACAACCAGGGCACTGGCGGTTTGCTGCGCGGCCGTCGCACCGGCGCTAAAATCGAAGGTAAAATTTGCCGCTCCCGCTGTTGTATTGAAGAACATCAAGGCCTTGGAGACATAGATGGGTGGACTACCAAGAACCGTAGCCCCCGTGGCCCCCGCTGCTGCGTCTCCTGCCGTCCCCACAACCAGCGCCCCCACTAGCGCTTTCGCCCCCAGAAGAGCCGTACCCCCCATCAAGACCCCGCCAATCACCTGCTGCGAATTATCCACAGCCCCCGCATCCTGCAGGGGCAGACCCGTCTTGGGGTCACGACCCGGCCAAAACCAGCCTGTCTTCGGGTCAAGATAACCTTTGCTCCATCCTGATTGGGGGTTGTTCTGGTTGTTTTGACTGTTTTGCTCGTTTTGATATTCGTTGAGCCACTGCAAGAGCTGATCGATATCCTCGTCCGACAGGGTATTGTCCCCCGCCCAGCAAGGCCCCGAGGATAAGGCCAGGGCGAAAATGGCAAGAACGGTGAGAATGGCGCGCTTCGCGAACATGGCTACCTCCTGACCGTGTATCGGCCTGATGGCACCGGCAAGAGACCCGGGAAAATCAAGATATCGCCTTCGATGACTGCGCCGACGGATTTCGACGTTCCCCAAACTGCGAAACTGACTAGGGACATTTTGCCGCATTTCCTAGAGCTGATGCAACTCCAATCGAATGCCGGTGTCTCCTGGAGGTGTTTCTGCGAACTTGTGGGCGTTCTGTCACCCCCGAGCATCTAATCTTCGGGGCCAATTAAGCGTTGACGGAGGTTTTCAATGCCGGTTGTTCGCGCGTGCAGTCAGTGTGGAAAAAGGAACCGAATTCCCGCCAGGAACCTGGATGGCACGGTTCGTTGCGGGGCCTGTAAGGCGCCCTTGACTCCCATCACTGAACCTCTCGAGGCCGACAGCCTCTTATTCGACGAAGTCGTTCAAAATGCGACGGTTCCAGTGCTGGTGGACTTCTGGGCGGAATGGTGCGGGCCATGCCGCCTTGCCGCCCCTGAAGTTGCCCGCACCGCCGCCGACATGGCGGGCAAGGCGATCGTGCTCAAGGTCGACACGGAAAAGAATCAGGAACTCGCCGCCCGGTTCAACATTCGGAGCATCCCCAATTTTATGATCTTTTCGGGAGGCAAGGTGCTGCGCCAGCAGGCGGGTCTGGTCAACCACGACCAAATGGAACGGTGGCTTAGCTCCGCTACTCCCGTCGCCTCCTGAAGCGAACTACCGGCCGCTGTGGTCGTGCCCGCCAGCCTCGTGTTTCAGCAGCGATGTGGCCACAGGATGCTGCCCAAAGTATTCCAGTGTGTGCCGGAAGTCCTCCAGCAGAAGCCCTGCAAGGTCGCGGCTGAATCCATGGCGAACCAGGATGCGCTGCACCACCAAATCCTCGCGATTGGGCGGCATGGAGTAAGCCGGCACCTGCCAGCCCCTGGTACGCAGGCGGTCAGCGAAATCGTAGAGCGAGAAGCCAGGATTTTCGCCGTCCTTGAGGGTCCAGCAGACTGCGGGCAAGCCTCCCGTACCCGCGTAGATGATCTTGAACGGCCCCATCTTTGCAATCTCGCGGGCCAGGTACGCGGCGGTGTCGTGGCAGGCCTGGTGAATCACGCGATATCCCTCACGGCCCAGGCGCAGGAAGTTGTAATACTGGCAAATCACTTCGCCGCCTGGCCGCGAGAAGTTGAGCGCAAACGTCGGCATATTGCCGCCCAGGTAATTCACCTCAAAAATCAGGTCATTCGGCAGGTCGGAATGCTCACGCCAGATCACCCAGCCCACTCCCAGAGGCGCAAGACCATATTTGTGTCCTGAAGTATTAATGGACTTCACCCGCGGCAGGCGGAAATCCCATACCAACTCGGGCTGAATAAAGGGGGCGAGGAATCCACCGCTGGCCGCATCAACGTGGATGGGAATATCGAGCCCGGTCTTTTCCTGCAGCTTGTCGAGGGCTTCGCTGACCTCTTTCACCGGCTCATATTGGCAGGTAAAGGTGACCCCCAGCGTGGGTACAACCCCGATGGTATTCTCGTCGCAATGGTGTATGACCTGCTCCGGGGTCAGCAGCAGACGGTCGCCTTCGATCGGAATCTCGCGAAGTTCCACATCCCAATAGCGGCAGAATTTGTGCCAGCACACTTGCACAGGCCCCGTCACCAGGTTGGGACGATCGGTGGACTTGTGATGCGCCCGCCGCTTCTCCCGCCATTTCCACTTCAAGGCCATGGCGCCCAGCATCGCGGCCTCACTGGATCCTGTGGTGGAAGTGCCAATGGTGTTGGCGGACTTGGGGCTGTTCCAAAGATCGGCCAGCATGTGGACGCAACGAGACTCGATCTCCGCCGACTGCGGATACTCGTCCTTGTCGATCATATTCTTGTCGATGCATTCCGCCATCAACTGGGCCACTTGCGGCTCCGACCACGTCTGGCAAAAGGTGGCCAGATTCTGGCGGGAGTTGCCGTCAAGCATCAACTCATCATGAACGATGGCGTAAGCGTGCCGCGGATCCTGCGCGCCCTTGGGGAATTTGTATTTGGGCACGCAAATGGAGAGATCGTGCGAGGCGTAAATCTCATCACACATTTCGGATTTTACGTCGGTTTTTCGGTGTAGGGGCATAAGGGTGTCTCCTCCAGCATTCCCGGCCGAATTCGAGAACTGGCCGCTGACGTTAAGGCAATTTGGCGATTGTGCGTGGGCGCATTATACCGCACTTTATGCGGCATTCCAGCCGGCAAAATCGGTCTTGACATCCGGTTCCCTCTCCGCTTATCCTGAGCTTCCTTTCCAGGGCAGCACATCAATACAGGGACCATAAATTTCACGTGGGAGGTTCTATGGCTTCTCAAGCGAATGTTCAACCGTCTGAGTTCGCGTCTCGGCTGGAAGCGGTGCGGGCCGCAAATGCTGAGCATCGGTTAGCGAGCCCAACTGCTTACATTAATGGGCAGATCACTGATGATCACGTGTCTGAGTGGGACAACTTCGATCGCTATTACAAGTTCTTTAACATATCCCCGGAATAAGCCGGCATGAAATGACGGGATGCCGAGGCGCTTCAGGTGTGCACATGTCAAGGCATCTAAGCGGCCTGCAATGGACCTGAGGCGCCATGCGCAGAACTATGCTCGAGCCCGACCATTGGGGTGATCCGGAGAAACAGCGATCAAGTGTGTTCACGCCAGCCATGGCAAATCACAAAATTGGTCCCGTTAAGCTCCTGATCCTTCAAGGTACGCCCTTTTGTAACATCAACTGCCGATACTGCTACCTCCCGGACCGCGGAAATAAGGGGCAGATGGCAGTCGAAACCGTCACCGCAACCATTGACAACCTTCTCGCCAGCGACCTGGTGAAGGGTCCTCTGCTCATCAATTGGCACGCCGGCGAGCCTTTGGTCTTGCCGGCGGAATTTTATCGCGCGCGCATGCCGTTATTCGATCGCCTGGAAAGTGCCGGAATTCCCATTACGCATTCGCTCCAAACCAATGCGATGCTGGTGAGTGACAGCCATTGCGAGATGTTCAAAGAATTTGGCGTTAAAGTCGGCGTCAGCATTGACGGCCCGGCCGAAATCCATGACGCCCAACGCCAGATGCGAAACGGCCGGGGGAGCCACAAGCAGGCACTCGATGGAATCGCACGGCTTCAAGAACATGGAATTCAGTTCAATGCCATCTGTGTCCTCAGCGACCTTTCGGTTCGCCATCCCGATAAAATCTACTCTTTCTTCAAACAGCTTGGGGTCCGTGCAGTCGGATTCAACATCGAGGAAATTGAGGGTATCAACACTCATTCATCGATTACCTCACCCGGATTCGATGAGAGATATCGCCAGTTTCTCGAACGCCTCTGGGAGTTGGTGGAAGCGGACCGGGGTCTAATCCGGATCCGGGAATTCGACGATGCAGAAGGGCGGATTCTCGATACTCATCCGCGCCGGAACAGCCAGACCGAACCTTTCGTCAACTTAACCGTTGCCTTCAACGGCGATTTCTCCACGTTTAGCCCGGAGCTACTCGGCAATCGTTCAACCGAGCATTCAGATTTCGTTCTCGGCAACGTGCACACCTCCCATCTGCGCGACACATTGCGGACTGACAAGTTTCAACGGATCAGTGAGGAGATCGAACAGGGTGTCACGGCCTGCCGAAGCCAATGCGCTTACTTTGAGGTGTGTGGTGGCGGCAACCCCTCCAACAAGATCGCGGAGAATGACAGCTTCGCCACCACCGAGACTTCGAATTGCAGAAATCGAATCAAGACAACCTGCGAAGTCGTTATGACCAGGATTGAGGACCGGATGAGGCGGATTGGAAATGCTGGTACGGTCGAGGATTCAATTCAGCATATTCGTTGATCGGTTTATCGCCGATAGCGAAGAAATTGCCGCCCGCCTCTCCATCTGCGACGGCACCTCCTGGGCATCGGATGCGGGCTTGGCGGCCTATGAACCGGATGCCCGAGTCACGCGTGGAGACTGGACCACCATCAATCGCGAAAATTTAGCGGCTGAACTGCTGGCGAACGGCGGGCGCTCCGCCCACAATCTGGTGCGACTGGTGCGATTGGGGTCTGAGCACCTCAGGAATTTGCGTGAACTGGTGGCCCCCTTGAGCAACGAAGCTCAACGAGCCGATGCGCGTCGTGAACTCTGCCGCCATGCCCTATCCATCACAGCGGCGCTTCCCGAGTTGTGCGGGTGGCGGCTGGCAAGCGACCCAACCCATATCGGTGTCAGCCAAGGGCCGGGCGGATCGGCTAATACCACGGTTAATGGGGAAACCGGCCTGCACGTGGGGTTGCATCTCGATAGTTTTGACCGGCTTCCACCCGAGGAGCGGCGGCTGGGCAGCAACCGGCTATGCGTCAATCTTGGCGAGGCCGACCGGGCTTTACAGTTTGTGCCGGTTGATGCCTCCGATATTTTAAGCATGCTTCGAGCCCGGGACGTGGCGCCCGCGTCGGGTTGGCCGCACCACCAAGGGCGCAAGCTGGATTTGGCCCGCGCGTTTCTGGCGACATATCCAGATGCCCCGGTTGTCCGATTGCGGCTTCATCCCGGTGAGGCTTATATAGCGCCCACCGAAAACATGATCCACGACGGCATTTCAGAAGATGCAAACTGCCCCGACGTCACAATGACGGTTCGGGGCCGTTTTGTTCCCTGCGGCCATGGCCCGTAGAGCGGTCGGCGTTACTCGCACCTCATGCGGCCGCATAGGAATTACGTGCTTTCCGTTTTTGTGCTCAATGATGCCTCGCCGAACGCTACGCACGGGGAACCAGCCTGATGGATGAATTCTGGGACGACCGCATGATGAGGTCTCTCGCGGCGCCCAGTGGTGACCGCGATGTGGTAGCCCATCTGCTGGGGAAATACTACGCAAACTGGCAGGCGGCTCTCACCGACGAAGAGGCGCGCTTGCCTCTCTTTTCAGCGCCACTTCGCCGCGCCAGAGTTGAGCTTGAGTCTCGCGGGACTGATCCTGTCTTTATGGCGTGGCTTCACCGACTTGAATTTCTGCTCAATGCACCGAAAGCCCGCGACCAGGAATTGGAGCCCCCACCCAGCCCGGCGTTGGCGCCACGAGCAGGAAGTGGTCGATTCCCATTGCTCAGTCTCAGCGAATGCCCTCGACTCGCCTCGATGTTGTGCGCCCCTGAAAGGCCAAGCACCCTGGCAGCAGATCTGATTGATCGTGAGGTGACCGCGGCACTTGACCAAATTGGTGCGAATTGGCCGGAAGCAATCTGCGACATTGAGGCCTTCGCGCGTGCGCTGTTCGTAATAGAGGCGCCCGCCGGAATGTATCCAAGCGGCTCGGATGCCAGCCTGCCCTTCATATTGAAGGTCACCTGCGCGCCGGGCAGTTGGCCTGCCCTATTGGCGGACAGTCTGCTCCACGAGGTGGCGCACGTCAAACTGCGCATCGCCATGCGCCTGGCCCAATTTTGCGACGACGATGAAACCCCGCGCTTCCGGCATCCCTGGCGGGCCGATGATCGCCCTCTCCGCGCCGTGATTCTGGCCGCGCATGCCTTTGTCTCAATATTTGGCTGGTATTCCCGCCTGGCAGTGGCAGCCTCCCCCAACCATGCCGCGCGGACTGAAGCTCAGCGGCTTCGCACAGAAGTGGGTACAGCCCTCGTTGCTCTGAGAGACGCATCAGAACTGACGGAACTGGGACGCCGGCTGACGACTCATCTTGGCGCTACATACGTGGCCGACTGCAACCGAATGGACTCCCTTACGTGACACCAATAACACGGACTGATTCCCAGATTGATGGCTTATTGACCCTCGAGGAATGCGAGGACTTGATTCGCAAAGCGGAGGCGCGGGGATTTTCGCGTGCCCGATTGCAACACGCAGGCCGGCTGAATGATGAAACCTTTTTAGAGTCCTCCGCCCTCGCAGAAACCATCAAGCTTCGCCTGCCAGCCTGCTGGGAGGTTACCGAGGTTGACGACCTCATCGAAATATACCGTTACCGGAGCGGTGATGAAATCCAAACCCACACCGACACCGGGCGGCGAATCAGGAATGGGCTCCGAAGCAACGCAACTCTGCTCATTTATTTATCAGCCAATTTCCGAGGGGGTCACACCATCTTCACCGGTACCAACCAGACCATCGTTCCCTCGCTGGGAAGAGCTGTAGTTTTTCCCCATCATTTGCCTCATCGGGCCGGGCCGGTCTTATCCGGAACCAAGTACGTCGCCCGCCTGGATATCGCCCTCCGCCATCCCTAAGGTCTTCCTCAACATGCGGTGGTATTGCTCGGCATACCGTTCTTCATCAAAGCAAAGTAGCGCGTCGCGACGGGCCTGCGCGCCAATCTCTTGCCGAAGGGCAGGATCCTGGAGAAGCATCTCCATTTTAGACGCAAGGTCCTTGTGATTTTCCGGTTCAAAAAGCAGGCAATTTTCCATGTGACGCAGATAGTGGGGAATACCATCAACCCTGGAGGCAATAATTGCTTTTCCCGCCGCCATCGCCTCCACCGCCACTCGCGGCATTGCGTCAGTGCGGGAGGGAATCAGCACAAGTTTTGACCCTTGGATATAATCGATCGCCACTTCATGCGGTACGAAATCAAGGAACTCAACATGGTCGCGAGCGCTGAGTAAGGTCTGCAAATACGGGAATCCAGCGGAACTGCCGATGATCACCAGGCGCACGCCACTCCACCTGGAAGACAGGCACTGGAAAGCTTTAATGGCAATATCCGCCCCCTTTAAATAAAGGGGTGTACCGATCAAGAGAAGAGAGTCCTCCTGGCAGGATCTACTGATTTCGTGAACCGCAACAAAGTCGGGAAATGCACTCGTGGCGATCTTTTCCAATCCCCGGCCATTCTCCTTGAGTTGACCCGGGAAGATCAGCTTGATGTGGTCCGCCCGGCGCAGGAGTAGAGCTGCAAACACTGGCAGAAGGGCGGCTTTTGCTTTTGTGTAAAGAGACCGGGTCGGATGGCGATAGAGAATAATCTTTCTGAGTACGATCGGGAGCTCGATAATGAATTTGCTCCCCGAAATGATGCTAATCACCCACCCCGCGATGGCCGTTTTGAAGAGACCGAAGGCGACAACGACATCGTACTTCGCGCCGGATCCGGCCAGGCCACGCACGATTCGAACATAAGAGGCGGCCTCGAACGGGCCCTTGAGCAATGGCGGATAATTCGGCGACGCAAACTCAAAAATCCGAAAGTGTCCCGCAACCCCACCCGCCACTGGCACGGGGTCTGTTGGCGCCTGTTGTCCATTTGAGTACTTTGTTCTACCCGCAGGCTTCACAATGTCGCCCGAGAAATATTTGCTGAAAAAGTGAAACCTGTCACGATCGCTTGGCGACGCATTCCCGTACAAGAGAAACAGCGCTCGAATCGGACCGGTCGAGCGCGAGCGGGCACGGGTTGGGCCCTTGCCGAGTTTCGAGATTTGCATCATGCCAGGGTTGAATGGGGACATCACCAGTGGGGCAGGCTACACGACGCCCAGCGATCCTGTCAACCGTTCGTGCCAACACCGTTCGTGCCAAAGTAACATTCTTAAATGGCTTGATGCGCCGTTGGCTACCGAGGTGTGTTTAGCATGCTTTCGTTAGCTAAGAACACGGGCAGGTATCGAATAGTAGTAGGCATCAAGATGGACGTGTCGTGCCAGGCAGACATGGCACACATCTGTTCGGGCAGTCGGCACTTTATTCGAATTGGTGCTTGCGAAGTGGCCGGGAATGATTATGATAGTCAGCGTCACCGGGGCCGTTCGACATGATCAAAGAGAAGAATACCCAAACCGGGAGAAGTGGAAAGTGGTGGATCGCGATGTTCCGCGACGTACACTTTTGGGTTCCTCTCGCGGTTTTGTTGGCCGGATTGATTGTCTTGACAGTCATTCAGTAGATTACCAATCTTCACGAGGGGGACGGAACCCTGGACTCAATCATTGCCGGCAGCTTGACCAATCGATCGCGCCAGCGCACCCTCCAGTCACTGGGCGTATTCTGCGGCATTGCGGCAGCGTTGTGGTTGGCCGCCGCCGAAGCGCCCACCAAACTTGTAACCATCTCAGTATCGCCCCTGATCATTTCCTTCATGATGGTGCTGGGCGCGTTCATTTCACGCTGGAGCCTCCCGGCGCTGATTCGCGGCACTTCCGATATCGGCAGAGACGTCCGCCAGACGCCCCACCTGGTGGTTTGGGGAATCCTGGCCGGATGCTTGTGGGCCGTGGGAAACACTTTGACCATCTTTGGCGTGCGCGATATCGGCCTTAGCATCGCCTTCCCCCTGTGGAACTCCAACAGCCTGATCGGCATTGCGTGGGGAGTTCTCTTTTTTCGCGAACTCCGCCGCGCCGGATGGCTCCGCTGGGTGGGAGTGGTGGGTGGCTCCATCGTGATGTTTGGCGGCGCCTTGGTATTGTCGTTGGCTTCCACTGCAACCAATTCATCTCCGCATCCCCTGCGGGGAGTCGCGGCGGCGCTGGGCGCGGGCCTGATGTTCGGATCGATGTATATTCCCTACCGCAAGGCCTACATCTCTGGAATGAACCCGCTTTCCTTCGTCACCTTCTTCACCTTTGGCGAGATGGGAACCATCACGGTGTTGACCCTGGTGTTTTTGGGCGGAGTGGCCCCCGTCTGGCATGAACTGGTGCGTTTGCGGGAATCCTCTTCTGGCCGTTGCTCGGCGGTTTCATGTGGGTGATCGGAGATCTCTTCCAGAACTTCGCCGCCAAGTATGTGGGCATCAGCCGGGGAATTCCACTCTCGAATACCAACCAGCTCTGGGGACTTCTCTGGGGCATCCTGGTGTTTGGCGAGTTGCGCGGCGCGGCTCATGGAATGATTGTCAGGGTGGTGGGCGGCTCCCTGCTGATGGCGCTGGGTGCGGTGGCCATTGCGTTTTCCTCCGCCCCGGAGGGCGAATACGTCAGTTGGAAGGAAGCGGCGCAACGGGAGAGCGACCTCTACTCTATCGATCCGGCCTACGTGGCCGCCAGCATGGAGGGCGGGGAGAAAAGTACTGCCCCCTTCCGGCGCACATGGCTGGATTGGTTACTCGTGGCTGCTGCCACGTCCATCTTTGTAGCTTTCGGCGCGATGGCTATCATCCCCCACATGGAAATCAACTGGATCTGGCTGGCAGGGCTCACGTCCGCCATGCTCGTCGTTCTTGTCGCCTGCGGAATCCAGTTGCGGCGCGTCACGGGCTTTAGCTGATACGGGGCACTGGTTGCTTCTTTAACGCAGCGCCGCTGCTCTGGCGATTCGCAAGAAGTGCCACGGCGGGCCGACGCAGAGTTAAACTCTGCGCCTTTGGCATTAGGGGAAAGCAATGGGGCAGCCTCAGAACCGTGAATCGCTGGGCTCGCTCTGATGCGCCAGCCGGCCATTGATCGTATTCACAGGATTGGACTTATCTGAGCCCCAGCACGCCCCACCAGCTCTGGGCAGCGTGCAAAACGCGCACGATGGAAGCGCCGTGCGGGCGTGGGCGGTAGAAGATCAGGAATTTCTCAAAGTCCTTCACCTGCCATTTGCGCATCCCCGCAAGATTGACTCGGGGAAGCGCCAGTTCAACACCCGTAGCAAGATGGCTTGAGCCCCAACGGAACGACCCAACGCAGCCCAGGGCAATGCCCTGGGAACAAAGCACACCACACGGCCCCAAGCCCAGAAAGGGCGAAACACGTGTCCCGCCCTTTCAGGGCTCACGGACAAATTTGAATTTGCGCCGGAGAACCAGGGGAAAACCGGGACGTTCACGTCGTTTCCGGATTCTTTGGGGTGGTGCGCATCGTTGTTCTTCCTGTTCGGAGCGCGTGCGCAGGTTAGTTTTCTTGAGCTAGCGGTCATTGCGAACGCCAAGCTTTGCCGAATGCGCTCCAATCCCCGCTCTTCCGTTTCCTCATTTACTGATTGTTGCAAAATTGAGTGACAAAGACCCCCTCACCCCCGCCCCTCTCCCCCAAGGGGGCGAGGGGAGAGTTAGATTGAGACTGCGCCCTCGCCCCTTTGGGGGAGAGGGTGGCGCGCAGCGCCGGGTGAGGGGGTCTTTGCCACTATATTCTGCAAAACTCAATAGGTCTTTCCCATTCGCACTTCACGGTCATGGCAATTCCTACGCCTGGCGGCCTGTGTGGTCAAGTGAAAAGATAGCCGACGGGTAAACATGCCCGAAAATTCGGAAAGAGTGGAGAATTGGAAATCCTCAGCCTCGGCTGTTCACCGGCAGGATTTTTACAGCTCATTTTGTCGATTCTTGCCCGGCATGGGGGCGAATTTTCTTGACAATAAATAGGCTCTGGTGTAGGCTTTTACGGGACTCGGGACTCGGGACTCGGGACTCGGGACTCGGGACTCGGGACTCGGGACTCGGGACTCGGGACTCGGGACTCGGGACTCGGGTCAGGTGGCAGGGATCAGGAATTGGCAGGAGCCGCGATTTTAGCTCCTGACTTCTGCCCTTGCAGGGATATCCCGAGAAGTTAATGAAAACAAAGGAACGGGAAAATCTCCATGCGCCAAGGCTAGTGTAGTGTCCAGAAATTGGCTGGACAATGTAGCGCCGC
>PLSX01000188.1 GCA_003165315.1 Acidobacteriota bacterium | reverse complement strand
AAAGCCCGAAACCTTCTTCGAGGAAATGAAGCGGTACGTCGGCTTTAGTGACGAGGATGCTCGTCTGCTTGAATCGGTAGACGCCCGCATGGATCCCTACCTGCCGGAAATGTCGGAGCGATTCTACGACCAAATTACTGAACACCCAGAAGCAGGCAAAGTTTTCACCGGTGGCCAGGAACAGATTGACCGATTGAAGAGCTCGTTACAGGTCTGGGCAAAACGTCTGTTTCGAGGCCCCTTCAATGAGGATTACGCTGCCGAACGGTACAAAATCGGCGTCCGCCACGTGCTGATCGGTCTGCCGCAACGCTATATGATTAGCGCCATGGGCATTGTTCGCACCCACCTTCAGGAGAGCCTGGCCAGGGTATTCCCCTCCGACCCCACCAGATTGGAGTTTACCCGGCTGGCCCTCGACAAAATTCTCAACATCGACCTGAATATGATGTGCGAGTCCTACTTCCAGGAGAGCATTCGCCACCTGCGCGAACTCAACCGCAGACTGGAGCGGGCTAACCTTGAACTGGCAGAATTGAGCCACGTCAAGACGGAGTTCTTGGCCACCACCTCGCATGAGTTGCGCACGCCACTCAATTCCATTTTGGGATTCACACGCCTGATTCTTGACGGTTTGTGCGACAGCCGGGATGAAGAAAAGGAACTGCTTCGCGACGTCTTTTCCAGCGCCGAGCACCTGCTGTCCATCGTCAACGACTTGTTGGATGTGGCCAAGATCGAAGCGGGCAAGCTGCGCCTGGCGCGAGACACAGTTGATCTCAAGGCCGTGATTCAGGAAGCGAAAGCCGTAGTGAGCCTCCAATCAACAGCCAAACATTTGACGCTGGTTGATGAAACTGAGGCCTCGCCGCTCCCCCACGTGATGGCAGACCCGGCGCGCGCCAAACAAGTCCTGATCAATGTGCTGAGCAATTCCATCAAATTCACCGACAAGGGATGGATCACCTTGCGCGGCAGGGCGTTCCCCGAGCGCGGATTTGTGGAATTGGAAGTTCAGGATACGGGCATCGGCATCGCTCCGGCCAAGCAGCCCCACCTGTTTGAAAAGTTCCAACAGTTGGATAGCTCGTTCACTCGCCAGCAAGGGGGCAGCGGGTTGGGCTTATCCATCTGCCGTAGTCTGGTGGAAATGATGGGCGGGCGCATTCGAGTTTGGAGCGCGGGCATCGGTTGTGGAACCACGGTGACATTCTCCTTGCCGGTGCAGCGGGATCGAGAAGATACCGTACACGTCAAGGGCAAAGAGGCCCTCGTGGCGGCTGGAGACGAAACCGGCGCAAGAGTTCTCATGGTCGATAACGATCCGGAGTTTCGGAACTACATCAAGGCCTTACTGACAAAAAATGGTTATTATGTATTGACGGCGGCCACCGCAGATGATGCTCTTGATGCCGCTCGCCGATTTCGCCCCCAGGTGGTGATTGTGGATTTGGCCCTACCCCAGCGGCCCGGGGCGGAACTGGGGGACGGCGCGGATTTAGTGGCCCAACTGCAGGCTGGAACCTTGATTCGCGAGACCTACTGCTTTATGGTTACAGGTTACGAACCGGCGGATGTCCGCGAGCGCCTCTCGCTTCTTCAAGTTACACCGGAAATATGGCAGAAGCCCGTCGATGGCGATAAGTTCCTGAAGCGACTGGATGAAATCCTGAGCGCAACCAAGCGGTCGGCGCCGCCCGATGCCACTGCGCCCGGAAAAGAAAACAAGAAGCAATAGCCGGTTGGCAACAAGCAATGGGCAGTAAGTGGTAGGTAGTCGGTGATCCACGGGCTGGCAATGGGCAGATAAGCCGGATCCGGCGAGCGCCTATCGCAATGCCAGGTCAACCCGGACGTGGTAATCTTGAATTTTGAATCTTGAATCGATTCTTCTCATGCTTCGCATTCTCGTAGTGGAAGACAATCCCTTGGTCGCCAAGTTCTATCGCCTCGCGCTGGAGCGGGCGGGCGGCTTCCAAGTCGCATTTTCCGAAGATGTGGAAACCATCCTCGCCCATGTCGCAAGTTCCAATTTCGATGCTATGGTTCTTGATGTTTCCCTTCGTAACTGCCGTTACCAGGGGCGCCCGGTGGATGGCCTGGAGTTGGCGCAACTAATTCGTCAAATGCCGGAGGGAGGTTCCCTGCCCATTCTGCTGGCCACCGCCCACGCCATGGAGGGCGACCGCGAGCGCCTGCTCTCTGCCTCCGGAGCCAACGCTTACCTCGAAAAACCCATCTACGACCCCAACGTCCTCATCAACAAAATCAAGGATCTGGTGGGGCAATAAGCGCCCAATCTAACTCAACTCACCGCGTTTCGCGGCGCCAATGGCGTAATCTGCGGCGCGGTAAGCCAGCGCCTGGATGGTGGCTGTGGGTTGCTGCCGGCCGGAGGTGACGAAGTTGCTCCCGTCCACGAGAAACAAGTTGGGAACATCGTGGGTTCGGCTGTGGGCATTCACGACGGAAGAGCGTGGGTCATTGCCCATCCGGCAAGTCCCCATCAGATGGCGGCTTGGCAGGTTGTCAACCAATTCGAGTGACTGGCTCCACGTCTTCAGGGCGCCGGCAGCTTGGAGGATTTCCATCTGCCTCGCCATGATCCACTTCATGGTGGCCATGTCGTCAGGGTGGTGATCGAACGTAATGCGGACAGCGGGCAAGCCCCAGGCGTCTTTCACCTCGGGGTCGAGCGAGACGCTGTTCTTCGCTTGCGCCAGCGAGGTGGTGTGCGCCAGGAGCGTCATCGTTCGGGTAAAATAGGTCTCAAACATCTTCTTGAAATCGCTGCCCCACTTGGGCGCGTCGGGCGGCAATCCATTGATGGCAAAACTGGCAGGATAGAAATCGAATCGCGCATCGATGCCGCCACCGCCATAAAAGCCCCGCTTGGGATCACTCGCATAGTAATCGTGGATCAGTCGTGTTACCTGGATCCCTTTATACTCATTCAGTGGGTGCTCAAACAGCCCTTCCGCCTCGCCGCCGTTATCCCACATCAGATACTTTCCCACCAGGCCGCTGGAGTTGGCCAATCCCTCGGGAAAGCGTTTCGACTTTGACATCAAAAGCAGCTTCGGAGTCTCGGCCCCGTTGGCACAAACGAAGATGGCCCTGGCACGCTGAAAAATCTCGCGCCGGTTGTGATCAAAATAGATGGCGCCCGTGACCCGTCCGGCGTCGTCCGTTTCAATCTTGCGGACGTAGCATTCAGCGCGGACTTCGCAATTGCCAGTCTTCTCAGCCACGGGAATGACGCTCACCAGGGCGCTGGATTTGGCGCGCATCTCACAACCAAAAGACTCGCAAAAGCCGCAATTCACGCAGGCCGCGCGGCCTTGATAGGGCTGGGAGAGAATCGCGACCGGGGCGGGAAATGGGTGCAAACCGAGTTTTCTTGTGGCGTGGTCAAACAGGACCCCGGACGACTTAACGGGCATGGGAGGCAGCGGATACGGCTTGGAGCGTGGCGCCTCAAAGGGATTGGCGCCCGCGAGGCCGGAGATGCCGAGCTCGTATTCAGCTTTCGTATAGTACGGTTCGAGATCGGAATAGGTTATGGGCCAATCGACCAGATCGGCGCCACTCACTTCACCGAGCAGGCTGAGCTCGTGGAAATCGCTCTCATGGAAGCGCCAATAGTTGGCGGTGAAGTGAACGCTGCCGCCGCCCACCTGCCGCCCGTACTCGATCGCCTTCACGGGCCGGGCGCGTTCCGCTTCCGTCCGGCGATAGGTGACGGGTTGAACCTTGGGATCGTTGGTCAACCCTGGCAGAAAGCTGTACTTGATCTCGTCGTGGGAATAGTCGGTTTCGCGCAGGTAGGGTCCCTGCTCAAGAACCACCACCTTGAATCCTGCAACCGCCAGCTCCTTGGCAACAACGCCGCCAGCGGCCCCAGCGCCCAGAACCAGGAAATCAACAGCTTCGTTGGTTGCGAACGTCATGCCGCTCAACTCTTCCCTTCCTTCACCTGAGCATCGTAATAGCCGAAGGGCGGTTGCCAGGCCATATCATCCTCAAAATCGATCAGCTTCCAGCCAATCTCCCCTCGATTGCCGCCATAGCTGGGGTTCCCAAGGAAGCCGAGCACCGTGTGGGTGCGCAATAGGGCGAAGAACGGGGACGTTTCGATGGTTCGAATCAATGCCATCTGCTGTTCATTTGAAAGCGAGGCGATGGACTTCGAATCGGGGAAGAGTTCCTGGCGTTTTTGCTGAAGCTGGGCCATCCCGGTGCGATAGGTCTCGCGATCATCAATCGCAAACGTCGAGAGCGCACGATCGATAAAATAGATCACGCCGGCTTCACGCGCGCCAGGGCCGCCCGTGGAGGGGATAATCTGTGCCGCAATGGCCTCAATTTCCGGCGCGGTGGCGGGATCCAAATATTCGAAGGTCGGGGTTGATGATTTTGCTGCCGTCTCAGCCTGTTGAAGGGCAGACAAGACATTGGGCCATGCCGCCATCGCAAGGCAGGTTGCGAACCAGTTTCGTCGGGTTGTCTTCATGGGTTTCGAAGTGCATCATGGCATAGTGGAGGCGTTCTGGCAAGACGGGTTACGAACCGTGTCGTTAGCTAAGAACAGACGGGTTACGAACCTTACTTGTCCAGATGGGTCCCTTGTTTTCATCAAAAGAGGCCGGGCAACAATGCCCATGTTACCCGGCGATAATCACGATATTCTTCGCCAAAGAATTGCGCCAGAACCGCCTCTTCAAGCCGAACCTTGTGTCCATAGGCGATTGCGGCCAGCGCCAAACCAAACAACGCGTGCAACTCCCCCGACACTACGGCGGACCCGAGATACATCGCAAGCAAGGCCGTATAGATGGGGTGGCGCACGACATGATAGGGACCGCTGCGCACCAACTGATGGTCCCTCTTAATGGAGATTTCCCCGCTCCAGTTACGGCCGAGGTGGCGCCGCGCCCAAACTGCCAGCAGAAGGCCCGTTGCTTCGATGATGAGTCCTGCGGCGATGACGATTGAAGACACCGGCAAACATCTCTGCCTTAGTCCGTGGACGGGCACGAGGATCAGAATCAGGGCAGCATTTGCCAGGAAAACATGCAGCCTCCTGGAACCTCGCGATTCTACGCTTGCCACAGAAGCGCTATTCTTCGCGGCAATTTCCCAATAGATGCTAAACAGAAGCCAAATTACAACAGTTGCCCAAAACTGCCAGGCGGGTAACGACGGTTTCCCCAGGTGACGAACGATCCACGGGCTCAGATAATGACTCGCGAGACCGGCGATCAGCACCAAACCCGCAAATTGCAATAGTTTGGCGGTGCGTCCCATGACCGTCCGGCTGACGGGGGCGAGCATGGGCACCAACACCCTTCGGGAAAACCTCGCCACAAACCTTTGGCCCAAACTGCCATAAGGCTGGTCCGTAGTGATGTAGGTCCAGGTCGCACCTCGCGCGGCGGGGTCAAAACTGCTGGTCCCGGCTTCGGCCACGCAGCTGGAAATTTCCTCTGTGATCCTCGCTTGCAAGTTTTCGAATAGCTTGTGGATGGCCTTCAGGTATTCATAAAGAGGTTCACCGCCGCCATATGAGATCCATTGCGTTCCCTCCTGCAGTTCCTTGACCGAGGCGAGATGCTCTGACCAGAGGTCGTCGATGGTGTTCAATGACATCAATCTTTCAAGTTCCGAAGAGCTTGGGGTCGCGCCAACGAGAATAGCTTCGCGTTGCTCCCTCATTGACAGCCTTTGTCCTTCAAGGATCATTTCGTACTTGTGAAGGAATTGCCGATTCTCGAGGTTTTGGCCCTCCACCAGCCGCTGAATGCCTGCCGCGTCATAGTGGAGCCTGGGATCATTGATGCCATATTTGACCATCAAATCGTCTTCGAGCGAGATAAAGAAGCGCGAGCCTCCCGGGTCGCCCTGACGTCCGGCGCGACCACGGAGTTGATTATCGATTCGTCGGCTTTCGTGCCGGTTGGTCCCGATGACGTATAGTCCCCCCAATTCGGCTACTCCCTTACCAAGGGGAATGTCCGTTCCGCGTCCCGCCATGCTCGTCGAAATGGTCAGCGCTCCAAGTTCTCCGGCATGGGCGACAATCCCAGCCTCCTTTTCCTCGTTGCGGGCATTTAAGACTTGGTGCGGAATGTCCTCCAGGCGACCGCTCAGCCGTTCGGACTCTTCCACGCTCATCGTGCCGACCAGAATAGGACGACCGGATTGATGGACTTGACGAATCTCCTGAACTACAGCATGTTCCTTTTCCTGTTTCGTCGGGAAGAGGACATCGGAACTGTCGACGCGTATCATCGGGCGGTTGGTGGGAATGACCTCCACTTCAAGTCCATAGATTTTGCGGAACTCTTCAGCTTGGGTTGATGCTGTGCCCGTCATGCCGCAGATCTGGGGGTAAAGAGCGATCAGATTCTCCATGGTGATTGACCCCATGATCCTGCCTTGTGTTTTTGGCGCGACACCTTCCTTGACTTCGATAGCCGTGTGCAATCCAGCCGGCCAACGCCTTTCCTGCACAACTCGACCTTTGAACTCATCCAGGGATTTGACCTCGCCGTCCTTCACCAGGTAATCGACGTCGCGGCGAAGCAACGCGTGGGCGTGCAGAGAGCTCTGGACGGCCGCCAGCAATGGCAAGTTCTCCTCCGCAAAGAGATTGGCGCAACCAAACGCGTTTTCCACCGCCTGGATCCCAGCATCCGTTAGTCCGATGTTTCTTCCGTATTCATCCAACGAATAGTCGAAGGACCGCTGAAAGCGTCGTACCAGTTCGTCCACACGATGGACCAATGGAGCTTGCTCCGATTTTCCACCGGCAATCACCAAAGGCAACCGCGCTTCGTCGATGAGAAGCGAGTCAGCTTCGTCAATCAACGCCACGGCGAAGGGCCGATGCACCTGGTCCTTGGGATAAAGAGCGAGCTGGTCACGGAGATAATCAAACCCCACTTCGTTCGCTGTGGCATAAGTGATGTCGCATGCATAGGCTTGTTGGCGTTCTGCGATGCCCATGCCTTGCTGGATGCAGCCGACAGAGTGGCCAAAGAACTCGTGGATGGCACCCATCCATTTGGCATCACGCCGGGCCAGATAATCGTTTACGGTCATCACGTGGACTCCGTGCCCCTCTTTGGCGTAACTGATAATCGCAGGCACAGCGGCCAGCGTCTTCCCTTCACCCGTTTGCATTTCAACAATCTTGCCGCGCGCCAGGGCCAGTGCGCCCCAGATTTGAACGTCAAACATGGTCAATCCCAGTATGCGCGCAGACACCACGGCGGCGATGGCTACGACTTCCGGCAAATCCCGGGCATTCGAAGCCGCTGCCCTCAAATCACTGTCCTGGAATGTGGCGAGCTGCTTGCCGCGCTGGTTTATCCAATCGATTTCATGTTTGCGTGAAGCTAAACCGCTGAAGTATGACTTTAGAAAGTCGACCACGAGGCCCTCCTCTTCTTCTGTCAGGTTTTCGGTCCGATTTAAATTTTTGGGGAATGGGGCTAGACGATAGAAGAGAGCGGAGGTGCGCGTAAGAGCCGGGCACTTCGGGAATTGCGGATGATTGTGGGGGAATCGCAGCTGATGAATTTTCCGGGGTCCAGTTTGTCGTGTCTTGAAGTTGTGCGTTCCCGGTGGACCCGCTTTTCACGGCGCAGCTTGATAATCTGCACGATGGCGGAAGTCTCAGGGGTTCGCAGGACGCTCGAAACCGGCACGACTTGCCCCGCGCCCAAAGCAACAAGCAGGGTCAGGAGCCACGCTGCTGGATTCCTATTCATTGATCGCGAGTATGACACAGAATCTCGCCATCATCCACTGTGCCTAATATTCAATAGTGGATCAATTTGATGTAGAGGCAGCTTTGCGCCGCAATTTGGCGCGAAAAACGCCGAAACTACATGCCCCCACCCCTACTCCAGCGTCGCGATCAATGCCGCCAGCAGCGCTGCGCGCTGGGGCAATTCGCGGACGATCACGTGTTCGTGGCGGGCATGGGCGCCGTCGCCGGTTCCGCCCAGGCCATCGAGCGTGGGGATTCCCAGGGCGGCGGTAAAGTTGCCGTCGGAGCCTCCTCCGGTTGCTGCCTCATCCAGTTCGATCCCCATCTTTCGCCCCAGGTCGCGGGCCTGGCGAAATAGCGCGGTCGCCATCTTCCTTTCCAAGGGCGGGCGATTCACGCCTCCGGTGACCTCGATTGTTGCCTCAGGGTGAATGGGCGCAAGCGCGCGCATCTGCCTTTCAATTTTGTCGCGATCAGCCGCCGTGGGCACGCGTACATCGACGCGCGCCACCGCATGTTCCGGAATGACGTTGGAGCGTGTGCCGCCTTGGATCACATCCACGTTGACGGTCAGCCCCCGCCTGGGGCGCGACAATTTCTCAATGCGATGAATCTGCCGGACGAGTTCCGAAATCGCATTGACCCCGGCGGAAGGGTTGATTCCCGCATGGGCTGACCGCCCGCGAACCTTCACCTGAAACTCCCCCACGCCTTTGCGCGCGGTTTTCAGAGCGCCCTTTGCCGCGGCCGGCTCCAGCACCAGCACGGCACGGGCAAGGCGTGCCTCCGCCAGCAGTTCGTCGCGAAAGGCGAGGCTGGAAACCTCTTCATCCGCGTTCAGGAAAAATCGCACCGGGCCCGCGGGTTTAATTTTCCAAGCATTCAGCGCCTGGATCGCCCATAGGCCGCAGACGATGCCGGATTTCATGTCGTATACACCTGGCCCGTAGGCGCACCCATCCCGTACTTCAAATGGCATCCCAGCCAGCGTGCCGGTTTCCCACACGGTGTCCAAGTGACCCAGCAATAAGATGGGTTTCGCGCCTCGCACCCCTCCCCAAAACTCCCCCACCAAAGCTGAACCTGCTGTGGGGTGGCTGAGGATTTGAACCTTCGCGCCTCGCTGGCTGAGCTCGCGGGCAAGAAAATTGGCCATGCGGTCAATCGCCGCAGGGTCTTGGCTGGGTGATTCGATTTCCACCGCCTGTCGCAAGCACTCCATCAGCGCGCCCAATTCCGATTCGCAGTACGCCAGCAATGCCTTGGGGTCAGACAAAATTCCTCCTGGGGGGGCAGATTGCGGGGAACTGCCCGCATAACCGCCTGCCGCGGAAGAGTATACTCTTCACTCGACGCACCCGGAAGAGGACTCTTATGAGCATCAGCGACAAGATCAGCGCCGCCGGCTCTCATCGCGCAAAGCTGGCTCACTGAAACGCCTTGCGATTCTTGCATCCTCTATACCGTTTCAGGCAGCCCCGCTGCGCCAAAGGTCCAGGGCGGTGAAAATATTTCCCACCCGTTTTCACTTTCGGACAATAACTCTATTGACACTGAAACACCTCTACGCTACAGTGTAGTCCCAGGAGGATGCCATGTCGTTAACGAAAAGACGAACGATGACCGACAAACAAAAGGCGGCCGCCCGCGCAAACGGGGGCCGGTCGCATGGACCCGCCACTCGCGAGGGGCGGGAGAACATCCGCGCCGCCAACCTTCGCCACGGGCTCTACTCGCAGGCAGAAAATGTCGTGCTTGAATCCCTGGGAGAAGACCGGGAGAGATTCGAAAGCTTGCATGAAGGACTTATTGTCTCCTTCCCGCTTGCCTCCGGTCCCCTCCGGGCGTTGGTGGATGAACTCATGGCGGCAATCTGGAGACTGGAACGGATTGAGCGCAAGCAGGAGGAACTGTCCATTGAACAAGATAAGGCATTGGCCGATTGGAACCTACCACTGGAGCAATCACCCGCCTTTGACCCCAACCTCACTTCGCTGCTGATGAGCATGGAAGAAGTCACCTCGCGTGAGGTCTTGCGGCTCAGCAATCAGCTTCTCGAGTTCGAAACCGAAGAACGAAATCGTCCCCTGAGGGGATTACCCGAGAAGTTATTGAAAAAAAAGGGAAAGAATTTTAGGGGAGACGAGGATTTTGATGATCGACCCGGAGGCTGGACCCGCCCGGCTGGCACGAAGCCATTGAAGGAGGCCGAATTGACCGTGGGAGACAAGACGGGGGAGGGGAGAACCTCCTATATGGGGATAACCCCAGAAAGTAATGAAAACAAAGGGTGAGGATAAAACTAACTTCACGAATCTCCCTGCAAACCGGAGAGAATCTCAAGAATTTGACAATATTGCCGATGACGCAATGTGCCTTTAACCTCTAAGGGGGAAACTACTCTGGTATTCACGGCTATAAAATATTTGTTACTGACAATGCGCAATGTTCCATTCTATCCTTAATAAGTTCCCCGAATTACCTTCGACTGCCCGGAGGGGCCGCCAAATTGAGTAAAGTCTCGCTCGCACTCGTCATCCATTCGCACCAGCCGGTGGGAAACTTCGACCACGTGATTGAGGACGCCTACCACAAATCCTACGCGCCCTTCGTGCGCACGCTGCATGCGCACCCGCGCATTCGCTTAAGCTTGCATTTTTCCGGTATCCTGCTGGAGTGGCTGGAGCACCATCACCCGGAATACTTCCAACAGCTTCGTGAACTTGTGGGACGCGGCCAGGTGGAACTGGTGGGTGGGGGCTATTACGAGCCCATCCTGCCGATTATTCCGGATGCCGATAAGATTGCCCAGGTCAGCAAGCTGGCGGATTACCTTCGACACCATTTCGGCCGCGCCCCAAGAGGGGCATGGATAGCCGAGAGGGTTTGGGAGCCCACGCTCCCCCGTCCACTGGCCCAGGCCGGCGTGGAATATGTTGTTCTGGACGATACGCACTTCCTCGCCGCAGGCCTCGAACCCTGGCAATTGCACGGCAGCTTTGTAACGGAGGAGGACGGCCATCCGCTGTGCCTGGTGCCAAGCGCAAAGGCCCTTCGCTACACCATTCCCTTCCAGGAACCGGCGGAAACGCTGAAAATCCTGAGGGAAGAGATCAACAAGCACGATGCCCTATTCGCCATGGGCGACGATTGCGAGAAGTTTGGCGTATGGCCCGGCACTTACGATCACGTCTACAAGAACGGCTGGCTGGAGCGTTTCTTTAAGGCGCTTGAAGGCAGCCAGGACTGGCTGGAGACGACTACGGTTGCGGATTATCTCCGCACCCATGCTGCGGTGGGGCGCATTTATCTGCCCACAGCCTCCTATGCCGAGATGATGGAATGGTCTCTTCCCCCCGCGGCCTCGGCGGACTTCAAAGCCTGCATGGAAGAGAGCGAGCACATCCCCAACGGAGCGCGCTTCCAGCGGTTTTTGCGGGGAGGACTGTGGCGAAATTTCCTCACCCGGTACCCCGAATCCAATCACATCCAGAAGCAGATGCTGATTGTAAGTCAACGCTTGCACAAACTTGAAAGCACGGTGGAGAGGGGGACGGAAAGTGCAGCTTTGTTGGCGGATGCGCACACCCACCTGCTCTCGGCCCAGTGCAACGATCCCTACTGGCACGGCGTCTTTGGAGGCCTTTATGCGCCCCATCTGCGGAGCGCCTTGCTGCGAAACTTGATCCAGGCGGAGTTTCAACTGGACCAGGTAGAGGGCCGCGACGCAACCTCGCCCGCGGAAATTGTGACGGCGGATTTCGACCAGGACGGGCAACAGGAAATCCTGATCCGGCAAAGCATCTCCGGGATGACGGTACACCCAGCGGACGGCGCCACAGTTTCAAGCCTGCGCTTTCAGCCCTCCAACGCTGAGCTGGTGAATTCCCTGATGCGGCGGCCGGAAGCTTACCACGAGCTCGTGCGGAAGCAGGCAGCCTCCCCTCATGCGCCGAGCGAAGGGCCTGCATCCATCCACGATCAGGTGCTGAGCAAGGAAGCGCACCTGGATTCATTGCTGCGCTACGATCGTTATGCGCGGCACGCCTTCCGCTCCTATGTTTTCCCCAGCTCCAAAACCTGGAAGGACTTTGAGTTCTTGCGGCTGGACGAGAATGAAACCCTGGCGCGAGGCGCTTGGAATTCCACCCCGCTTAAGTCTCCGGGGGCGGCATTTGAATTCCGTAACTCCGCCGATGTCCACTCGGATGGCTGTGTGATGCAGCTGGATGCAGTCAAGACCTTGACATCCAAAGTTTCAGGCTCCGCCTGGCAGATCGAATGCCGGTCTTCATTGAACACGGACCACTCCTGCCCGTCCGGGATGGCATTGGGCTTGGAGCTGGTTCTGAACCTGCTCGCGCCCGACGCTCACGATCGATATTTTCTGTCCAAGGACGTTCGCCGCCCGCTGGAGTTTCGCGGGGAAATCGGCTCTTCCAGGCTAACGGTGGTGGATGAGTGGCAGCGCGTCAAGATCACCCTTGAGACCCGTCCACAAGCTACCTGGTGGATCGTACCGATTGAGACGATATCGCAGTCGGAGTTGGGATTTGAACGCGTGTACCAAGGGTCTGCGATCCTGGCGGTCTGGAAAATCGATCCGCCTGCGTGGCGCAACGTAAGCTGCTTTTTGCAGATGGAAATCTCCCCCTGGGAGAACCCCTACGGGGGGGAATGACGCGCGGGTTGAAATTGCCGCCCCTGTCTGATAGATTCGTCGATCTCGGAGGTTTTGCATGGCCGTTTCGCAAGAACTGCTGGAAATCCTGGTTTGCCCCGCCTGCAAGGCGCCTGTTCAGCTCACGCCCGACGGGCAGGGCCTGAAGTGCGCACAATGCCGGCGCGTCTATCCCATCAAAGACGATATCCCCGACATGATCATCGAAGACGCCAAGATTGAAGCGGAGTAGTCCGATTTTGGATTTGCGATTTTGGATTTTGGATTAGGGCCACGGGATGGCCGGAAGCTTTTCAAGAAGGGATTAGGCCAGGAAAGCGGAATGTTATTTCATTAGAAATTATGCTTTGCATAAACTGTTAATCCGAAATCTAAAGTCAAAAATCTAAAATCCTATGAAAGCGCCTTCCCTGCTTCCCGATTTGCCTTCCGGGTCGCGCGTCCTCATTATCCGCCTTCGGTCCATCGGCGACATCATCCTGCTCACTCCGGCTCTCAAGCTGCTCAAAACGTGGCGGCCTGATCTGCGCTTCTCCGTGATGGTTGAATCCCGCTTTCGTGACCTCTTGCAGGGAAACCCGGCGGTGGAGGAGATTCTCATTCCCGAGGAAGGATCGGGAGCGGGAAAACTGCTCTCGCGCTTGGCCGTCATTCGCAGGCTTCGTGGTCAACGCTTTTCTCTTTGCGTCAACCTGCACGGTGGTCCCACCAGCCGTCTATTTACACGCTGGAGCGCCGCCTCGTGGCGCGTGGGCTTTGCCCACTATCGCGGCTCGAGCCTCTACAACATCCTGGTGCCCGATGCCCGCACGATTCTGAACAAGCCATCTCTGCACACGGCGGAACACCAGGCGGCCGCCTTCTTCCACCTGGGTCTGCCGCAGACTGAGATTCCCCGAGCACAGATCTTCTCTGGCGCTGAACATGCCGCATGGTGGGAAGCCCAACGCACCCGCATGGGGATCGCTTCGGGACAGCCTTACGCAATCATCCATCCTACCGCTGCCTACAAAACCAAGGAATGGGCGCCGGAGGGATTCGCACAGGTGGGGGAGTACTTGGAGAGTAGGGAGGGAGTTGCCGTCGTCTATTCCTGCGGACCGGGAGAAGATCCCGTCCTTGACGCCGTGGAGAAAGCTGCTGGAGCGCCCCTGCGACGATTGCAAGGTGCGAGCTTAGCGCAATTTGCTGCAGCGCTGGCGGGTGCACGGTTGTTTGTAGGAAATGACAGCGGACCGGCCCACATGGCCGCGGCTCTGGCTCGGCACGTGGTGGTCATCTTTGGGTCTTCCAGTTCGCCGATCTGGGGTCCGTGGCCGCCGCAGACTGCCGCCCCTGGCTCTCGCGTGGTGCAGAACCCCTACGACTGCAACCCCTGCCCTGGCGATCATTGCTACAAATTTGCCCGGCCCGAGTGCATTCTCTCCGTGAGTTTCAACCAGGTGAAATCCGCCGTCGTAGACCTGCTGAATCAGACCGTATGACGCAGCTCAAAAGGGGGAGAAAGCGAGTCCTTTGGTTTTGCGATCGACCAGAATTTCGCGGGGCGGTTCTTCATTATTGATGGTGACAAGAACGATGACAGTCTCCGCACCTTTGGATCGCGACCCGAGAATCTTAAAGCTGCGAATCTTACCGAAGTCGCCATGATCACCCCAGTCGTGCAGAAAATCCTCGTAGGCATAAGTACTGCTGGGCTGCCAAAGCTGGTAGGCATCACGGTAATTACCCTGCTCAATGGTGGTAAGAAAACGCGAGAGGGCTTTCTCTTCGGCATAATTCCGAAAAGCGATGTAGGCGGCCCCGCCGATGATGATCAGGGCCAGGGCAATCAAGATGTAGCGTCCTATCTTTAGCGGCGGTTTAGGCGGTGTGGCGTCAAGCAGAGTCATAACCTGTCCTTCCGGGTCGGTCCGTGAAAAAACTCCATGTCCCCCTTGCACTTCTCCGGTGAAATTGACACCGCGCATAGGGGATAAGTTCCAGAGAATTTGCAAACAAGAAAGTTGACAACTCTCAACGTACGACCAACAGCAAAACCAACAACTCCGCTAGGAGGAAGAAGTACCGGCACACTCCCGAGCCCCCACATTATCTTAGATGCGGGGGCGGTATGCAAAGGGAGGATTAGAGTGTTCGTTTGAAAAGGGCGGTTTCAGCCACCACCATGGCCAGGGTGAATATGGCCAGGAAGGTCAGGTCACCCGATATAGCGAGTATCCCGGTGTTTTTGAGCAACAGCGATTTGAACGCATGGACGGCATAGGTAAAGGGATCGAATTTGGAAATGACCCGCATCCAGGGCGGAAACCCGTAAATTGGATAGACGGCGCCGCTGGGGAAATAGAGCAGCGTGTTGAGAACGCCGAACATGGCCCGCGGTACCAGGGGGTCATTGACTCGAACCATCAGGAAGAACATCATGCTGATCAGTGCCAGGGAGGTCAGCACAATGACCACCATCAGCTTGAGCAGTCGGATCGGCTCCAGCGGATTGGGTATTCCGGCGATGACTGATCCTACCGTGGTCAGTACGAGACCTGCCAACACCGCTTTGGCCGCTCCGGAGAGATTGAAGCCCAGGATCAGTTCCAGCTTGGAAATCGGCGTAACCAGATAACCTTCGTGCAACCCTCGTGCTTTGTCGTCGATATAGATAATGCCGCCACCAATCATGGCGGAGACGAAGATCGCCATGACAATGGAACCCGACAGGAGATATTGGATATAAGGAACGTAAGGATAGATCTCAACCACTGAAAGCGTAACCTGGCTGGGGACGCGCGGCGGAGCGCCACCTTGGTTGTATGCGCCCACAATATCGCTAAACCCCGCCTCCAGCGCGCCGACCGCGAAGTTATCTGTATTGTCTTCAATCAACGCGACTTGCGGGGCATCCTTAGCCAGAACCCGGCGCGAGTAATCCGGCGGAAAATTCAGTACGCCGTTGATTCGCCCGTTCCGCAAGTCCCGCATGGCAGTTTGGATATCGGAGTAATCGACCGTGTTAAAGGTCTCGGCATTGGCGGCGATGGCTCCACACATTTCCCGCAGTTTCACAGTGGGCATGCCATGGTCCTGATTGACCACACCAACCCGCAGGTCCTTGATCTTGCCGCCAAATGCGTATCCCAAAATGACCAACTGAACAAGGGGCATCACCATGGACACAAGGATCAGCGTGGGGCTGCGCATAAACTTGCGCAAGTCGCGTTCCACCAGTGCCAGGATTCGATTCATAACGTTCTACCTTTGCCCTTGATATACAGCGGGTTGGTACCCGAGCGCATCCTGCAAGGAGTCGCGTAATTGCCGGCCGGTGTAGTGCATGAACACATCGTCAAGCGAGGTACTTTGAACGGAGAGCGAACTGATTTCAATTTGCGCCTGGCGGACCGCTTCCATCAGCGCCACGGTAGTCTTTGGACCGTTATCGGAGCCGATGCGAAATACGTGGTCGTCCGACTTCACGTATTGCACGTCCGCGAGGTTTTCGAGAGTTTGAAGCCATCCGTTGGGAATTTGCGAGAAGCTGACTTCCAGAATGTTGTTTCCGGGAATGGATGCCTTCAGCTTAAGCGGCGAATCGAGCGCCACCAGCTTCCCATGGTCCACAATAGCGATGCGATCACAAAGTTTGTCGGCCTCATCCATGTAATGGGTGGTCAGCAGAATCGTCAACTCACGTTCCTTCTTCAGCCGCATCAGCATCTCCCATACGCCCACGCGGGAGGCAGGGTCCAGCCCTGTGGTGGGCTCATCCAGGAAGAAGATGCGCGGTTCATGCACCAGCCCTCGGGCGATTTCCAGACGCCGCCGCATGCCACCGGAGAAATTCTTCACAGGTTTGTCCGCCCAGGCCGTCAGGTCAACTGCTTCCAGAAGCTCCTTGGCCACCTTGATGCGGCGGTCCCGGGGAACGCTGTAGAGCTTGGCAAAGATTTGCATGTTCTCCATGGCGCTCAAATCCAGATCGGAAGTCATGGCCTGGGGAATGACTCCGATGCACTTGCGGACCTGGTCGGCATGATGAGCAACGTCGAATCCAAGAATGCGGGCCACACCGGACGAGGGGGGTAGAAGCGTGGTGAGCACACGAATCAGCGTGGATTTCCCCGCGCCATTGGGGCCGAGCAACCCAAACACTTCACCATAGGCCACCGAAAAGCTCAAATCATTGACAGCACAAAAAGTTCCGAAACACTTGCGCAAGTGTTCCACTTCCACCGCGACGATCATCTTTGGCTGATTCGGCAAAGTTTCCATGGTTACAATTCCGGTCACCCGGCAGAGAATTAGCGAACGTCTTGCGTGGGTATCGTAATGAAAGTGGTTAGGCCGGGCCACAACCGGCGATCACTGTTGTCCACGCGCAAGCGAAGCTCGAAGGTCTTGATGTCGCGTTTGCTCTGACTAACATCGCGCTGTGTTGCGTATTCGGCATCAACGCCGCGATAGAAAATCGTTCCCGTGCGTTCCATCCCATCGGGGAAACGCACTGGCATGCTATCGCCCAGGCGGACGCGGTCAAGGTAAGTTTCCGGCATGTCCGCGCGCACCCAGAGGTCGTCAGGATTGACAATGGAAACAATCGGCTGACCAATGTTTACCACTTCACCCTGGCGGGCGGCGAGCACAGAGATAACACCGGAAATGGGAGCTCGGATTTCCGTGTAGTCCAACCGAACCTGCGCCTTTGACATCTGCGCTCCCGCTGCAGCCTGTTGGCGCTCCATGGCCTGCAATTGGCTGCGCCGCTCCGCGGTCTGGTCCACGTTCGACCGGGCGAGAGCGACTGCTTGACGCTGAACTTCCACCTGCTTTTGAAGTGATTCCACGTGAGCTTGCTGTGCTTCAAAGGTGGCACGCGCTTGATCAAGCGACTGCTGCGAATCGATCTTCTGGTCGTAGAGACCCTTCGTACGGTCGTAATTCAAGCGGTCAAGCTCCAAATCGGCTTTGGCTTCATCTTCCTGCGCCTGCGCCGCAGCCAGCGAGGCCTCCGCTTGCTTGATTTGATCATCTGTCTGCGCCACCTGAAATTTCAGGGCGGCCTCGGCTTCCGAAACCTGCGAAGCGGTCCCCCGCTCGGCATGGAGATAGTATGACTCATCAGCACGTAATTCCTGGGGCTCGATGACGGCTAGCAACTGCCCTGCCTTCACCGTGTCGCCTTCCTTTACCAACACCTGCGCAAGCTGCCCTTGAATTTGGGAGCTAGCCACCACATCGTTAGTGGTTACGATGCCGGTGAGGATCAGAGGCTGCGGCCGTGTAACAGCCTTGTAGTAAACCACTCCGCCAACGAGAACAAAAACTATTAGAAGGGGTAAAATGATCTTGCGCTTCATTACGCAGCAGCCTCCGGATGACGAAAGAGTGCGTAGCGGATGAATTCCAAGACCTCCGCTTTCCTCGTCGCCAAATTTGCCTTGCTGTAAGGGTCCTGACCGGTAACCAGCCTGAGGGCGGGAGCGATATTGAAATAATGCGCGGCCAAGCCGGCAATGGAAACGATTGCGTGCGCCTTGTCCACGCGCCGGAATTCCCCCGACCTCATCCCACGCTCAAGCAAAGCCACCAACAGCCGCTTAAGTGGGATTGAGTGCTCGCGAATAGTCCTCTCCAAAGCCCGATCACCTTCCATCATCATCCGCTGGAAGATGCGGGGATAATTGGGATGCGTCCCGATAAAGTCGAAATGATAGCTCACATAGCGCATGAGGATCGGCCCCGCCGGCCCCCTCGCCGACAGCACTTCACGTGCTTGCTGTTGAAATTCCTGCAACTGCGAACCCACCACCGCCTGGTAGAGCCCTTCCTTGCTCTTGAAGTAATAATACAACAAGGCTTTGTTCACACCGGCGGCGGCGGCAATGGCTTCAGTTCGCGCCCCCGCCAATCCGCATTCTGCGTAAATGCGCTCCGCCGCCTTCAAGATGGTGGCACGCGACTCTACACTGTCCCGGTGCCTCGCGTGCGCTGGAATTTCCTTTTGGGTAGCCCGTTTCGCCATTTAACTAACCAGATAGTTAAATATCACAGGACACTGAAGCAAGTCAAGAGGGGCGATGATCCGGAAGAATTGCAAATTCAGTTGTGGGTATGCGGCGAATAGGTAAATCTGGTGCGTGACTTTTCCCTGTGGCGTTCGAGGGCCAGTTCGATCAGGCGGTCGAGAAGCTGTGGGTAAGGAAGGCCGCTCGCCTCCCAAAGCTTGGGATACATGCTGATGGAGGTAAATCCTGGAATGGTGTTGATCTCATTCAAGAATACCTTGCCCGTCTTACGATCAAGCAGAAAATCCACTCTGCCCATGCCGGCGGCGTCTACAGCCCGGAAAGCACTGATGGCGACCTCCCGCACCTGTTTTGACTGTCGCGCCGTGAGTCGCGCCGGAATGACGAGTTCGGAACCTTCCTTGATATATTTGGCCTCATAGTCATAGAACTCGTTTACCGGCACCACTTCACCCGGCACGGACGCCTGGGGACGATCATTCCCCAGCACTGAGCATTCGATCTCGCGAGCATCGATTCCATTTTCAACCAGCAGTTTCCGGTCGTATTGCGCGGCCAGATTCAAGGCGGCGGCTAGTTCGCGCCGATTATGAACCTTGCTGATCCCCACAGAAGACCCCATGTTCACAGGTTTCACAAACAAGGGGTAGCGAAGGTGCGTCTCGATCCGTTTACGGACGATTAAGGGATGGCTTTCCCAGTCGGCGCGCAGAATAAGTTGCCAGGGAATTACGGGAAGGCCCGCGTCCCGAAACAAGCGCTTCATCACGTCCTTATCCATGCCGGTTGCTGAGGCAAGCACGCCGGCTCCAACGTAGGGAAGATTCGTCAACTCCAGGAGTCCCTGGACGGTACCATCTTCGCCAAAGGTCCCATGGAGAACCGGAAAAACAATGTCGAGGGGCGGAATCGCTTTCGCGGGTTGACGTGTCGAAGCAAGCGGCAGGAGCTTGGGGCCTGTTGGGTCTGCAGAGGGGGTAACGGGCGCGCCAGTTTTCAGAACTTCGGCTAAAGGCTGCAAGTGGCCTGATCCAACTCGCCAATGTCCTTCTTGGGTAATCCCAATCGGCACGATTTCATACTTCGACGGATCGAGCGCTTTGATTACTGACGCCGCGGATTGCAGAGACACATCGTGTTCGCCTGAACGCCCGCCAAACAAAATTCCCACGGAGACTTTTCTGGTCACAAAATTCTCTTTCCCAGGGCCGACGCGGTGAAGCCTACACCGAGAATCGCGGTTTTGTTCATAACATCAATGATAGGGTTAATCTCAACCAGTTCAAATGCCAGCATTTTCCCACTGTCCGCGATCATTTCGAGCGCCAGGTGCGCCTCCCGGTAAGTAATTCCGCCGCGGACGGGGGTACCCACACCTGGGGCGTCATCGGGATCGACCACGTCCATGTCAAACGACACAACGAATCCCGCAGTGCCTTTCGTAACCATAGTGAGGGCACGATCCATGACATTGCGCATGCCCATCTCATCGATTTCGCGCATGGTAAAGAGGTTGACTCCCGAGCCGCGAACCACCTGCCGCTCGTGCCCGTCCAAGTCGCGAATACCGATCAGCGCACAATTTTTCGCCTTCAATTTTGGGGCGAATCCGAAAATGTTCGTCAAGGATTCCGGTCCGTGACCGAGGCTCGCGGCAAACGGCATGCCGTGAATATTGCCGCTCGGACTGGTCTCCGGCGTGTTCATATCAGCGTGCGCATCAATCCAAAGACAACCTATCTCCTGATTGCGATCGTGATAGAACTTGGCAACGCCCGCTATTGTGCCGACAGCCATCGAGTGATCCCCACCGAGCGACAGGGGAAAGTAGCCATCCGCCAGTGTCTGGCGAGTGCGTTCGGCAACCTCCTGGGACGTCTCGGCGATCTCCTTCAGGTATTTGGCACTCTGACTGCCGAAGGGCTGCTCTTCCGGTAGTCGGACGTGAATGTTGCCGGCGTCCTGCACATCATGTCCCAAACTCTTTAAGGCCTGATTGAGTCCCGCGGCGCGCACTGCCGACGGTCCCATATCCACACCACGACGCTCCTGGCCAAGGTCTAACGGAACACCGAGTACTCTGATTCTCAACATGATACCCTCCAAGGTAACCGAACCTAAACCAGCGGGTGACGCCATCGTAAGACAGGAAACCGGCTAAAGTCACGATCAGCGGTGATCCATTCGCTGCCAGACTCAATGGCCAACGCTGCCAAATATGCATCAGGAATAAGGTTGCCCTTAGCACCTGTTTGCCTGCAAAGCTGCTCGAAGATTTCCCAGTGCCGGGGCCCCGGAGACATCATCACACAATTCTGCCTACTGCGCAGACCTACGACGTACTGAATCGCAGTTTCCAGGGAAGTTGGAGAACGGAAAATTTTAGGGTGAGTCACAATTCTAAGGAATGACGAAAGCACCATATCAGCCATTCCAAATGGCTGATCCGAATTGATTTGTCCCTCCATCCATTTGCGATATGCGGTATGGTTTGGCGAGTCCGTTCGGTGCGCATAGACGAGTACGTTTGTGTCAATTAGTACCATCAAATCCGTCCATGCGATCAAGGAGCGAGGAGGTGTCATCCAGGTCAACACCGGGCTGCAGCCCTCCTTCACCAAAAGTTATCACCCGAAATCTCTTTCTCGGTGCGGGAGGCACCCGTCGTGCTAGCGTCTCGCGAAGGCTATCCTCAATGAGCGCAGTCAAGGTAGTGCCCTTTTCCGCAGCCCGTTTCTTGGCCTCGATCAGGAGGCGATCCTCAAGCCGTATCGTAGTTCTCATGCATCAAAACATATCAATAAGACATCAATATGTCAACGCGGGGATTCCATCCACTCTGTAAGCCTCATATGAAGGGAATCTGTACCGCCACGATGCCACCAATTGACCATTATGGCGTCAAACGGTTCAACATGCGCGCGAAGGGAATCGTCTCACGCACGTGTTCAAGCCCGCAGATCCAGGCCACGGCACGCTCAATGCCCATTCCGAAACCCGCATGCGGCACAGTGCCGTATCGGCGCAGATCGAGATACCACTCAAACGCCTTTCGTGGCAATTTGTGTTCATCGATACGCTGCTCGAGCAGAGCGAGGTCAGCCAGACGCTCACCGCCGCCGATGACTTCACCATAGCCTTCGGGCGCAAGCATATCGACACACAGCGCCACCTCTGGACGCTCAGGATCAGGCGCCATGTAAAATGCCTTTACCTGGCTGGGATAGCGATGCACCAGCAGCGGCTTGTCCGATCCCTCTGAAAGCATGGTTTCATCTGTGGCGCCGAAGTCACCACCCCACTGAATTTCACTTCCCTTACTCTGGAGGATTTTCACGGCCTCGTCGTAGGTCATTCGCGGAAAAGGGGTCTTTATTTTTTCCAGATTCTCGACGTTTCGCTCCAGGATCTGAAGTTCCGGCCGCCGCTTTTCCAGCACACGTTCGACGATAAAGGCCACCATCTCCTCACCCAGTGTCATGGCGTCGTCGAGGTGTGCGTAGGCGACCTCTGGCTCAACCATCCAGAACTCAGTCAGGTGGCGGCGGGTCTTCGATTTTTCCGCACGGAATGTGGGGCCGAAGCAGTAAGTCTTGCCTACGGCCATGGCAGCCGCTTCGTTATAGAGCTGGCCGGATTGGGTCAGGTAGGCCTTTTCCTCAAAGTAGTTCACTTCGAAGAGTGTAGTGGTGCCCTCACATGCGGCGGGGGTGAAGATGGGCGTGTCAACCAGGGTGAAGCCGCGATTGTCAAAGAAGTCGCGCACGGCCTTAATGATCTCGTGGCGTACGCCCAGGATGGCGCGCTGCCGTGTGGAGCGCAGCCACAAGTGCCTGTGATCCATCAGGAATTCAATGCCGTGGTCCTTGGGGGTAATGGGATAAGGCGTCTCAGCCGGAACCCGCTGCAACACCTCGACATTCACAACGTCCAATTCAAAGCCGCCGGGTGCGCGCTTATCCGCCCGCACCTTGCCGGTGACGCGCAGTGAAGACTCCTGCGTCAATCCCCGCACGGATTCAAAAACCTCCGGAGGCACAGCACTCTTTACAACCACGCCCTGAATGATTCCCGTGCCGTCGCGGAATAACGGGAAGAGCAGTTTGCCGCTTTCCCGCAGGTTATAGAGCCAGCCTTGCAGTACTACTTCCTGGCCCGCATGTTCGGAAACTTGGCGTATTTCTACGATAGGTGGCAAATTAGTCCTCCTCAGGGATGCTTTCCATGCGCTCCATGACCTCGGCCAGGCGTGAAAGGCTCGCCGTTTCGTGCCCGCCATCGCGAACTTCAAAGATCGCAGGAAACTGCCCTTCGCCGCGCCGCAGGTCGCGAACCGCTTCTGTCCAATCAATGTCGCCGTCAAAGGGCATCAGATGATCGTCCTTTTCGCCGCGATTATCATGGACGTGAGTGGAAGCAATATGGGGTCGCAGGGTTTCAAACGCCGGATGAAGGCCATGGGTCATGTGAGCGTGTCCGGTATCGAAGCAAATTTTTACGTTCAAGCGGGTGTATTGAAGAAACTCCACCAAACGCTCGGGGGTGCCCAGTTCATTGGGAATATTCTCAAGAAGCAACTGCACGCCACGGTCTTTGGCAAAAACCTTCAGATGCTCAAGTGACGTCATAACCGCATCGAATTTATTCAGATCATATTCCTCGTCCGGCAAACCCATGTGCACGATCAGATAGCGAAAAGGCAGATGGTCAGCAAGGTCGAGGGCACGTTTGATTTCGTCCATCGAATCGATTCGCAGTCGGCGCTCCAGATAGGCGACGGAAACTGCCAACCCGCCCAACTGACCCCATTTCGCGTCGGCGTAAAGCGGGGCGTGGACCGAATGCAGCTTCACTTGATGGTCGCGAAACCACTGGGCCACATCGCGCACTTGGTTACGGTCGGTATAGTCCAGATGTTGGCGCGCCGCAAACAGCTCAATGTATTGGAATCCCGCCCCCAATATCTTATCGAGAGTGTACGAAGTGAGCCGCTCATTCACATAAAGGTAAGTGGAGAGACCGTATTCCATCAGTATCCAACCGCCTTTCCATCGCCCCGGGGATCAGACGCCCCAAACCGCCACCCCGACTGCGAGTCAATCTCGATGACTTCGCAGTCGCCCATATTGTCGCGGAAGTTCACAGGATAGCCTGCCTTCTGAAGCATTTTGATAGTATCAGAAGAGAATCCCTCGCGCTCCAAGCTTAACAAGTCCGGGGACCACTGATCATGGAAGCGGGGCGAGGCAACGGCCTGTAGAACATCCATCTTATAAACCAGAACGTTAAGCAAAACCTGTAAAACCGTGTTGGTGATCGTGCTGCCGCCGGGAGAGCCCAGCACCAGCCTCACTTTTCCATCGGAGAGAACGATGGTGGGGGTCATGGAAGAAAGTGGACGTTTGCGCGGAGCGATAGCGTTGGCTTCACCCTGCACCAGCCCAAAAAGGTTGGGGGAACCAGGCTTGGTGGTGAAATCATCCATTTCGTTATTCAGCAGAAATCCTGCGCCTTCCACGGTCACACCGCAGCCAAACCATCCGTTCAGAGTATAGGTATTGGCTACCGCGTTTCCCTCCGCGTCAACAACGGAAAAGTGCGTAGTGGCGTTGGATTCGAAACTCTGCGGGTCGCCCGCCCGAATGGGCGCATCCGGAGGTGCCGCGAGGATTTCCTCACGCAACTTTGCGGCGTAGCGGGGCGATGTAAGTCCAGCCACCGGCACCTTGGAAAAATCCGCATCGCCCAGATAAGTGGCACGGTCAGCATAAGCGCGGCGCATCGCCTCGGCTAATAAATGGATCGATGGATAGGAGTTCGGCGCGCTCAAATCAAGTGGGTCGAGGATGTTCAGCATTTCAATCAGCAGTGTCCCTCCGGCGCTGGGCGGTGGAGCGCTGAGAATGTCAAAGCCGCGGAAATGCCCCAGCAACGGCGCACGCAGCTTTGCCTGGTACTGCTCCAGATCGTCGTGCGTAATCAGGCCATTGTATTTCTGCATGGTGGCGACGATGGCCTTGGCCGGGGCGCCGGAATAAAAAGCTTGGGGGCCGTGCTTGGCGATGTTGGCAAGGGTGCGTGCCAGGTCAGGTTGGCGGAAGACGTCTCCGGGCTGGTAGAGTCTTCCGCTGCGCAGGAAGATTCGGCGCGTGCCGTCAAACTTCTCCAATAGGCTGCGCTCTGAGCGAATACTCTCTGCGAATGAATCGCTGACGGTGAATCCATCCCGCGCCAGGCGAATTGCCGGGGCCATCACGCGGGCAAGACCCAAACGGCCATACTTCTCTTCCGCCATGGCCAGTCCCATGACCGTGCCGGGAGTTCCCACCGCGCGCGCGCCAATGGTACTGGCGTGGGGAACCAGCTTCCCACGACCATCCTGAAACATATCCCGCGTGGATGCCGCCGGGGCTTGCTCACGGTAATCCACTACAATTGGCTGGCCGTTGTTCATGCGAATCAGCATGAACCCGCCGCCGCCGAGGTTTCCCGCTCTCGGGAAGGTAACGGCCAATGCAAAGCCCACGGCTACCGCGGCATCCACGGCGTTTCCGCCCGCCTGTAAGATCTCCACTCCGGCCTGGCTGGCCAGTGGCTCGCTGGAAGCCACCATGCCATTGCGACCGCTCACCGGGGTGAGCGCGTACGCAGGAAGCACCAGCAAAACAGAGAGAAGTTCAGAGGCGAGAATCAGGCGTTTGAAGGGCACAAGAAATCACCTGCGCGGGTTGCGGCATAGCCTGGTCTTGGGGCTTGGGCGCGCGTTGACAGAAAAATAACTGTAGGAGAAAAGGTGGAGGGCGTCAAGGCAGGCAAGCTTGTGAAGGTTCAGGAGCCGGTATGCTAGAATTGCCCGGTGGATGCGCCCGGACAAGCGATTGACTTTGTGTTGTTCCGCCGCCAGGTTGTCAGCCTCAATGAGAATGAGAATCTTCCATGAAAATCTACTTCGGATTCACCGTTGCGGGCGACCGCTCAACCCTCGAAGCGGCCAGGAAAATGGTGGCTTGCCTCGAATCCCTGGGCCATGAGGTTCTGACCCGGCATTTGGTAGACGACGGTGCGCGAGCCGCAGATAGCCTGCTGGGCCCGCAGGCCGTATACGAACGCGATATGGCATGGATTCGCCAGTGCGACCTCTTCATCGCTGAGGCCTCTGGATCGTCTTTCGGAGTGGGCTTTGAAGCGGGCTACCTGTTGGGGGCAGCCACAGCGAAGGTCATCCTATTCTTTAAGAGCGATCGTATAGACAAACTATCATTTCTGATTACTGGAAATACGCACTCGAACTGCACGCTTGTTCCCTATGCAAGCCCGGAGGAAGTTGAGTCGTTCATTCGGAATCACGTTGGCCGAGCAGGAGAAACATCGGCAATCGCCAGGTAAGACCTCATTGCGGGGTGGCTCTAATTCTATGTTAGAGGATCTTGATGGACTTTGAATTCCTGGAGCCCCTGAGCAGGAAATGGGAGCCTGTTTCCCAACCCGCTCGCATCGGCTGGGTGATCTTTTACTCCGCCTTCCTCTTATACGCTTTCAGCAACAGATCCGGATACCTGCTGATCGATTATGTGTTCATACCCATTCATGAAGGCGGCCATCTGCTGTTCGGCTACTTCGGCCATACCTTGATGGTGGCGGGTGGAACCCTGCTTCAGCTCGGTGTGCCGGTGATGTTGGCGGTTTATTTTACCTTTCAGCGCCAGGCCCTGGGCACAGCTTTTTGTTCTTTCTTCTTCTTTGAAAACTTCTTGAACGTTGCCACTTATATGGCGGATGCGCGCGCCCAGGAGCTTCCATTGCTTACAGTGGGAGACCCGGATTTTGTCGAGCACGACTGGGCCACCATGTTCGCGCAAATGGGCTTGCTTGAACACGACACCCAGATTGCTGCCTTGGTGAGGGCGCTTGGATGGCTGGGAATGATCGCAGTTGTGGTGTGGCTCTGGTGGAGAACTAAACCTTCCGCCCCTCCAGAGGGAACTCATGCCCTTCGACCCTATTCGCGAATCTGAATCCACTGGTCCCCAAGGATTATTCCCCTCGTCAATTAGGCCTCAGAGCGTGGCCATCCAGCCCGGCCGGCGGGGTCACGCCCAGCAGGTTCAACACTGTTGGAGAGATATCCAGAATGGAAGGTGGCGCGGGGAAAATCCGGTTGGAAAAGAAGATCCCCTGCGTGTCACTGGGATCGGACGCACAGTGGTCGCCGCTCCATTTTTTCATGTTGGCCACAATGATGCCGGCCGGCACGGCTCCCAGCGAGGTCTGCCATGAGGTGCGATAGCCATCGCGAAAGCTCATCTGGATATCGGGAGCTTCGCTAAGGCGGGCCCCGTGAAAGATCTCGCTGCTCAGATAGACGTTTTCAATAACCTTCTCGTGCGTGTCCGGGTCTTCCAGGGCCAGCAACTTCCGGCGCAAGTCCGCAAGAATCTTGTCTGCTTCCGGGCCATAGTGGACAATGCCATTCCTTTCGCGCCCGCTCAGGTTGAGGTAAACCTGTCCCAATCCCACGGCATAGGCCTGCGTGTGGCTCCAATCGGTATTGGGAAAGAAGCTGCCCTGGCCAAAAAGGTTGTCAAGGTTGTATTGCTTATCCTCCGCATTGGGATTCTTAAGCGTCATATAACCGTTCTGCACCAGCCAGGTGTTGGTGTTAAATCCCTTGCGCCAGGAATGGAAGCCGTGGTCGGAAACGATGATCAGTGTGCCGTCAGGCTTCATGGTCTTCATCACGTCGCCCACGATGGCATCCATGCGCTCATACGTCAGCTCAATCGCATTCCCATACCTTGCCGCCAAGTCTGCGTCGAAACGTGGACTCTGCGGGTCGGTCAGCCGCCAGAACATGTGGCTGACGCTGTCAGTGGCGGTAAAGACAGAGACGAGCAAGCTGGGGGGATCGTTCTTCAGTTCGTCCAGCAAAATCTCCCGCTCCTGCTGCATGGTGCGCCAGCAATCTTCCAAAAAAACGCCTTCGTCGATACGTTCTTCGTTCAGAGCCCAGGTGTCATGCCACCAGCCCAGGGTTTTCATCAGGCCGTGCTTCCTGGCGATTTCTGCAACATAGCCGGGGGGCGAGGAGATGGGCAGAGGCGAATCCTCCGGGTCCAGGTTTAAAGCCGACATGTAGACGCGCAAATCCGGTGATGTTTGGAGAATGTAAAATCTACAAGTCGAACTCAGGGATAGGAACGGCGTCACGCGGAAGCGGGCGTGGAACCAGTCGCTCCACTGCAACTCGCCGAGCGTGGCGGTCTGCCCTTGCAAATTGATGGTCACGGACTTTCCATCAGCAGAAACTTTGAAATCAATCGGAACCGAGAGGCGCGTGGACCCATTACCCTTTGGGTCCACAGGGCCTTCGATGGTGGTTGCCGCGTGGTTACCACCCAATTCCAACCGCACCAGCTTGCCGCCAAATTCCGTGTCGCCGGTGTCCCATGGCGTCAGGTCGGAACTGAAATAAAAGAATGTTCCCCAAGTTCCCCGCAGATCGGGGACGCCCAGGCCTGACCACAGCTTTCCGCCCGGAATCGCCGTGGGCGGAAACTCCAAAGGCATCCGAATGATGGTGGCTTTATAACCAGCTTCAGCCGCTGCTTTGTAAAAGGGTACACCGCTACGAAGGTTAGTGACTTTTGGTGCCTTGATGGGAATAATGCCCCACAAAAACTTGGGCCGCTCACGCGAGACCAGTGCCAATTCCGGCAGGTAGGTTTCAGGATCGCGTTTCAGAAAATCGTAAATTCCCGTACCGCCCGGATTGAGCCCTGTTGCGAACGCTGCCCAGGCCACAGGAGACTCCGGCGGGTTGGTGGTTCCGAGCGGCTTGAAAGTGCCTTCGTGCGCCAGACGGGCCAGGTTGGGAAGCTTGCCTTCTGCCATCCATTTGGCCGCAAGTTTGGGGTCAGCGCCGTCAAACCCCAGCACGACGACCTGCTTCGTCACGGGCCGGGTTGCTATCCCACGATGACACCCCGCGAAATGACTCAAAGCTGCCAGCAAGGTCATGATCAGGAAGCAGAAGGCCAGTCGTTTTGTGGTGAATTGGGTGCTCAACATGGGTATTTCATTGTAATGACGCGACTGCTGCTCGTCGAGCGAATATTCAGAGGAAGGAGCGAGAAACGAGGACACTTCGGAAAGCGACATTTTACGGCCAGGTGGATGTTGCCATTTCCCCGGCAAAGGGTTAGCTTGTTGGACGGCCTGAGCCATTTCACCGGCCTTAGAAAATGAAAGCGGCTTGATACTGGAGGCTTTGTCGTGAAAATCGTCAGCATTGGAGAAGTCTTGTGGGACGTCATCGGAAACAGAGAGTACCTTGGGGGCGCAGCGCTTAATTTCTCTGCTCACGCCTCGCGGCTTGGGCACCACGTATCTTTTGTGAGTGCCGTTGGCAAGGATGAGCGGGGGCGGCGCGTGCTGGAACGCATGAAGGAACTAAACCTCTCCACTCGATTTGTCCACCAGATTGACGCGTATCCAACGGGCCTTGTGACGGTCGAACTCAACGCGGCGGGGGTGCCAAAATTCACCCTTCATCATCCCGCGGCATACGACGCTCCCGAGCTCACGGAAGGCGACCTGGCGGAACTCCTATCCCCCAAGCCCGATTGGATCTACTTCGGTACCCTTTTTCAGATGAGCCCTCAAGCGAAGCAATTGACCTACCGATTGATCGATTCCCATTGCGGTGCGCGGCTGTTGTTCGATGTCAACTTGAGAAAGGACTCTTATACGCCTCCGCTGGTACGGGAATTGATGGCACGCGCCCAAGTAGTCAAGCTTAACGATGACGAGGCGGCAGAGATCGACAAGATGCTCGGTCGGTCTACACGCAGTCTGGAGGATTTCTGCCGCACCTACACGAGGGAATTTAGCTGGCAGTCGATCTGCATCACGCGCGGCGAAAAGGGTTGTGTGATGCTGGTGAATGGGGAGTATGTTGAGGCTTTGGGCTATGCAGTGACTGCCCAGGACACAGTGGGAGCCGGAGACGCTTTTGCCGCCGCCTTTATTCATGGACTCAGCCTGCAATGGCCTCCCCAGGAAATTGCTGACTTCGCCAATCGCGTTGCCGCCCTCGTCGCCAGCCGTCCCGGAGGCACGCCGCATTGGACTCTCGAAGAGGCACGGGGGCTTCGCTAATGGCTAAAGGGTGAAGGGTAAAAAACTGAGATCGCTGGGCTAAACCATTCAGCCTTTGGCGTTTACGCATGTGCGGCCACACACGCCATCACTCACAAGTCTCTCAAAACACCATCCAATTCTGGCAGCAATGTGATTCGTGGGCATTCTGTCTGTGGGTAAGCCTCGATACGATCAATCAGCACACCATGCAAGCCTGCTAGTTGCGCGCCGCCAATGTCGGTGGCATTCGTATCACCCACAAAGACGGCCTCATTCGCCGCCACTTTTGCGCTGGCAAGGGCCATTTGAAAAATCTCGGGATGTGGCTTCTCAACCCCCACAATTGCCGAGTCGAAAATGGCCTGAAAGTAACCGCGCAGTCCCGTGTTTTCCAACTGCCCCTCGAGGGTTCCCACGGAATTGGAGATAACTCCAAGAAAATATCCCGCGTCCTTCACGGACTCGAGAAATTGATGCGTTCCCGGGACAACCACGGACCAGGTGCGAATGTCACGGAAACCATCCGCTAACATGCGAATCAGCCGCGCATGCTCCGTTTCAGGTGCACCGATCAGCCCCATGAGTATGGTGAGGTACTCGCCCCAGTAATAGTGATCGATCGTGCGCGGCACTTCACCCTGGCGAATTTGCGGCCATAGCCACTGGTCGAGCTTCTGTTTGGCGGCCCTCTCCGCAGCATGGAAATCCTCTACACGCGCAGGGAAGCCAGCCTCTGTCAAGTCACGGGCCCGTTCATCAAGCCGCGGATAAAGCAGGGTGTTTCCTGCATCAAAGAAGATGGCACGAATGCGTGATGACTTCATTTCGTCTCCTAAACTCTCCGGAAGTTCCGCATTATAACAGTGGCTTCCCGATCCTGTTGGGGGGAAATCGCCTTGACCCCTTTCGGGCTAACTACTAGATTAGGTTCATCTGACATTCATGAAGGAATAGTTGTAATGAGGGCAAGCAGGGTTTCGTGGTTTCTAATCGGGGTGCCCATTGTGCTGGGCTCATACCTGCTGGCGACGAGTTGGCCCCCTTTGATCATCGCGGCCCAGACTCCGCCGAAGCCCGCAGAAAAGGCACCCGCGGCTCAACCCTCACTGGATGCGGATGAACAGAACGCCCTGAACGAAGCCTTTCGATCAGCGCAAAATAACCCCCAAGTTATCATCGAGAATCTGGATGCCTTTCTCCAGCGTTTCCCCCGTTCATCGCGGCGGGAAGTCGTTTTGCGCACGATTTGCAGCTATGGGCTGGCGGCTAATGCCCCTGGGGTTATCGTGAAGTACGGCCAGATGCTGCTGGAAATCACCCCCGACGACCCTAAGCTCTTGAATTTGCTCATTGATGCGTTAGCCCGTCAAAACGACCAGCCCAGCCGAACCCTTGCCATTGACTACACTTTGCGATTGATCAAAATTGCGGAAGCTCAGCGTAACAGGGATGCTATTTCGAGCAAGGGCGATAGTGCCTCGGAGCAATGGGCAGGGCGAATAGGTACGACTTTCTCGGAGCTTGCCGGACTTTTCCGGCAGTCTGGCGACCTCGACAAGGCCATGAGCGCCTACGAACAGAGCTATTCCGCCTACCCCACAGCACAAGTTGCCGAGCACATGGGGGATATTGCTCTCATCAAAGGTGATTCCGCTCACGCTTTGGATTACTACCTCACGGCGTACGCATTCCCGGACAAAAACTCCGATCCCATCGAGCGCCGAGAGATTCGCCGCAAATTGGGCAGTCTTTATGTGGCGCAGAACCACTCTGAGAAGGGTCTGGGGGACCTTATTTTGGCGCGCTACGATACCCTGATGCCACAGCTCGCCGGACGCTTTTCCGGCGGCCAGCCCCATAACACCGGCGTCAAGGACCCCTTTAAGTTCGTCCTGGAACGGCTTGATGGGTCTCCGCTGCCCATGTCTGACTTCCACAACAAGGTTCTGGTAGTGGACTTTTGGGCGACCTGGTGCGGTCCCTGTCGCATGCAGGGCCAACTTTTCGACCAGGTGGCCCGAAGCTTTCGGGGGGAGCCCAACATCGTCTTTTTGTCGCTGAACATGGACCAGGATCGCACCGGAGTGCCCGCCTTTCTTAAGCTGGCAGGCTGGACCATACCCTCTGCTTACGCTCAAGGCTTGGATGCGCTTCTCAATGTGACAGAGCTTCCCACTCTTGTGGTTTTCGATCGCCAGGGCCAAATCGTCGATCGGCAGGAAGGCTTGGACGTCCAAACCTTCGTGGCAGAATTGAGCAAGCGCCTGCAGGACACGCTGAACGAATCGGCTGGCAGCAAGCAATAGGCAGTAAGCAGATGGCAGCAGGCAGAAAGCAGCAGACTGCTGAGAGGGGGCGACAGGCCGAGGGTAGAGCCGTTTGCGGACCTCCACTGATTTGGCGCGGCATACCCGAAGCCGCGCCATGGCCGTCCCGATCGAAGTCATCAAGAAAGATCCTGAAGGTGTAATTTGGGGCTTTTTGGTGTCAGTGGGTCGATTTTGGCCGAATTCTGGTCTCATTTGGGTCTAAAATGTCACTCGGTTCATGCCATTTCGAATAAAATGTCCGCACATTGGGCTGGCATTTTGTCCACGTTTTGTTTTTTTCATACACTTAGTGGCTTTGATTCTCGAAAATAACATCTTTTGTTTCGTGGCCTCGCTCCCTGCGCGACTGGTTGTCCCAGTTTTGGGGAATGACTTACTTGGATCACCCCAGATAAGCTGCGATGTGAGGCCGTCGGTAAGCCCCAAGGGGCGAAATAACTCAGCCCAGGGCAACGCCCTGGGTCGATGGCGCGGCAATTAAATCCACAAGTCCCAACGGGGCGTGCCACCCCCAATTACCGGCAATGATTTACGCCGGCCGCGAGAACCGTATCTCGCCCTTTCAGGGCTTACCTCCCTTTGTGCGCGGTCAGGCCCCCAGGGCGTTGCCCTGGGCTGTGATATCCCGCCCCGTTGGGGCTGGAGCTGTCCGAGGCGTAAATCCGTGCCTGGCACTCTCGCTGCTACAGAAACCACTGCGGTCTTTCCATCTGCGTGCAGGCTGCGCTGGGTGAGTGTAGTAAGTCATTCCCCAATTTTGGATGTTTTGACTTCCTGGGCTTGATAATTTGTCATGCGTTTTTCGCGCCGGTCCGAGCATGGGCCCAATCCGCGGGTAATTGTTGCAGCAGGCCGCGTTCCAGCCCGATTGTCCCCTACCACCTGCAAACTCATCAGCATTCTGATCCACCCTCATTTTCCGTCCTTTTGTTTTCAGTAACTTCTCGGGTAATCCCCGCGAGGGACGATTTCGAGTCCCAGTAAGGCTGCAAATGGACTCCGGTTTTGAGGGCATTAAAGCGCACCTGCGCCTCGCCCCGGGCGGTGTGGCGACCGGTGGACTTCTTGGCATTGCGGCGATTGCCTTCGATCCGGACAGGAGCGATGGTGGGCGGCCTGCGTAGCGACATGGCGGGACCTCTCCTGGAAATGCCCTTTAAGCTTACACGATAGCCTACTAATTGTCAAGGGACAGATTGTCCAAGTCTGAAAATTAAGATTCAACAGAAAAAGACTTAAGGAAGGTTTGAAGATTTAGTCAGACGGAATTGATATGGTTACTGCACCATTTCACTCCCGACCCTGGCGCTACATGCCCGGATATTCCCTTTGTGGGAATGCGAGCCGACCTGCAAGCGCACCGTCCGAGAGATTTCTTATTTCCCCGCTTGTAGTGACGAGCTGATCTGCTGCATCGAGAAAGGCTATCTCCCAAGCGTCAGAGTCGAGGTCACACACCCGCTCGCATACTCCGCTCGAGACATCAAACCTCAGCAGCCTGCGATTGTGTTTGTTGTTGAGGTTTCGCAGCACTCCGAAAAAAGCGTTCAGCCTCGAAGAATAGTGTGCGCGAAGAATGTGGGTTTCGGGTCCCGGATCGAACATCCATTGCAGCTTCCCGTCATCGCAGCTAATGCAGCTGACTGGCCCGCGCATTTCAGTGAGACAAACAGCTGGATTCTCATAGCAAATTTCGGATTGTTTTCCAAGGTCGAGCGCATTCTGGTACGCCTGCTCGGGACTGTCCGCGCGGACGAGGACCAAATTCTTATGGACAACATTCCGGCTGTCACCCTCAACCACGATCTCCTTGATCAGCGCAGCCAAATACCATTTCGCATTTTCCGGAATGTATGCCACCTGTACCTCCCAGTGCTAGTGTGGTGTCCCACATAAGAATTGACAATCGGCGAGACCCCCTCACCCGGCCCGCCCCGGCGGATGAAAGCGCCGGACGCGCGCCCCCCTCTCCCCCAAGGGGGCGAGGGCAGTAAAATCAACCCTCCCCTCGCCCCCTTGGGGGAGAGGGGGCCCTTGCAATACATCGTTGTCAAGAATTACACGGGACACCACGCTAGCTGCCAAACCCGGATCGCCGGCAACCATTTGCCTTCTGGTCGCTATTATCTCTGGTTACTGATTAGAAGCTATTTCAAAACCCTGT